>JBILGD010000009.1:0-40970 GCA_044351225.1 Steroidobacteraceae bacterium | reverse complement strand
CCGTCTGACCGGGTTGCACGGAGACATCGACCAGCAGCCCTGGCATCGGCGAGAGCAGCACCTTGGAAAGGTCTGGCGGCGCCTTGAACGGCATCAGCGCCTCGAGCTCGGCATGCCGCGGCGAGAACACCTTCGCGAACAGACTCGAACCGTTGTGAGTGATCCGATAGCCGAGCCCCACCCGCTCGATCTGCGCGCAGAAAGCCTTGCCGTCGAAATGTCCGTGCACGGCGATATCGCGCAAGTTGTCCTCGAACGACACCTCGTGATTCCGACCGGCGATACCGACCTGGAACATCGAACCAATCGGTCGCACCGTCACCGCGACCTCGTCGCGACGTCCCGTGTCGTCACGCAGCACAACCACGAAGTCCTCGCGGATACGCACTTCGCGGTGACGACGCTGGCCGGTCAGCCGCGCCGCACGCTCGCGCGTGCGTCGATGGGACACGGCGGCAAGGGACAACAGGAAGCCCGGCTCTTCATGCGAGACCGCACTCGATGAAAATCCCTTCGGATACTGCTCGGCAATGAATCCGGTGTTGAAGTCACCGGCCACGAAACGCGGATGGGCCAGCAACGCAGCCTGAAAGGGGATGTTGCTCGAGATGCCGCGGATCACGAAGCCGTTGAGCGCCTCGCGCATGCGCGCGATGGCCTCATTGCGATCGGCGCCATACGTGATGAGCTTGGCGATCATCGAGTCGTAGTACATCGGGATCTCGCCGCCCTCGTACACGCCCGTATCGACGCGCACGCCACCCTCGGGCGGCACCGGTTGCGCCGACTCCATGGTCTGCACGGGTGGCCGGTACTTCACGAGGCGTCCCGTGGACGGCAAGAAATTACGGAAGGGATCTTCGGCGTTGATGCGGCACTCGATGGCCCAGCCCTGACGACGGATGTCCTTTTGTGCAAAGCCGAGCTTTTCGCCGGCTGCCACGCGAATCATCTGCTCGACGAGATCGAGCCCGGTGATGCACTCGGTCACCGGGTGCTCGACCTGCAGACGGGTGTTCATCTCGAGAAAATAGAAGCTGCGGTCCTTGCCGACCACGAACTCCACGGTACCCGCACTCTGGTAATCGACCGCCTTGGCGAGGGCCACGGCCTGCTCGCCCATCGCCTTGCGCGTCTTGTCGTCGAGGAAAGGGCTTGGTGCCTCCTCGATGACTTTCTGGTGACGGCGCTGGATCGAACACTCGCGCTCCCAAAGATAGATGCAGTTGCCGTGGCCATCGCCAAGCACCTGAATCTCGATATGGCGCGGCTCTTCAACGAATTTTTCGATGAATACGCGGTCATCGCCGAAGCTGTTGCGAGCCTCGTTGCGGCACGAGTTGAAGCCGTCGAAGGCGTCCTTGTCGTTGAAGGCGACGCGCAAGCCCTTGCCACCGCCGCCGGCGCTGGCCTTGATCATCACCGGATAGCCGATATCTTTGGCAATCTCGACTGCGCGTTCAGCGGATTCGATCGGCTGGTTCCAGCCGGGAATCGTGTTGACCTTCGCTTTGGCGGCGAGCTCCTTCGAGGCGATCTTGTCGCCCATGGCCGCGATCGACTTGTGCTTCGGCCCAATGAAAACGATGCCCTCTTCCTCGACCCGGCGCGAAAACTCGGCATTTTCGGAGAGGAATCCGTAACCCGGATGCACAGCCTCGGCGCCCGTCTGCTTGCAGGCGGCGATGATCTTGTCGGCTACGAGATAAGACTCGCGCGAGGGCGCAGGGCCTAGCAGCACGGCTTCATCGGCGAGCTCGACATGACGCGCGTCCTTGTCGGCCTCCGAATAGACGGCGACCGTCTTGATGCCCATGCGACGCGCGGTCTTGATGACGCGGCAGGCGATTTCGCCACGATTGGCGATGAGTATTTTCTTGAACATATTCGGTGTTGCTCCGTCGCGCGTCATCAAAGTGGGATGTTGCCGTGCTTGCGCCACGGTTCTTCGATTTTCTTGTCACGCAGCACGGTCAAGGCGCGACAAACGCGACGACGGGTGCCGTGCGGCATGATTACATCGTCGATATAACCGCGCGCTCCGGCAATGAACGGATTGGCGAATTTCTCGCGGTACTCGGCCTCGCGGGCGGCGAGCTTGGCAGGATCGGACTTCTCTTCGCGGAAGATGATCTCTACCGCACCCTTGGCACCCATCACCGCGATTTCAGCATTCGGCCAGGCGAAGTTGACATCACCGCGCAAGTGCTTCGAGGCCATGACGTCATACGCACCGCCATACGCCTTGCGTGTGATCACGGTGATTTTTGGCACCGTGCATTCGGCGTACGCATAAAGCAGCTTGGCGCCGTGCTTGATGATGCCGCCGTACTCCTGCGATGTGCCGGGCATGAAACCAGGCACGTCGACAAAAGTGACGACCGGGATACTGAAGGCATCGCAAAAGCGCACGAAGCGCGCGGCCTTGATGCTGCTCTTGATGTCGAGGCAGCCTGCAAGCACCAGTGGCTGGTTGGCCACGAGCCCCACGACCTGACCATCCATGCGAGCAAAGCCGATGATGATGTTCTTCGCATACTCGGGTTGCAGTTCGAAGAATTCGCCGTCGTCGACCACCTTGGTGATCAACTCCTTCATGTCGTAGGGCTTGTTCGGATTGTCCGGGATCAGGGTGTCGAGCGAATAATCATCGCGATCGGGTGGATCGCCCGCCTCGCGCATTGGCGCCCGCTCCCGATTGTTTGCCGGCAGATAATTGAAGAACCGGCGCAGCATGAGGATGGCCTCGACATCATTGTCGAACGCGAGATCGGCGACGCCGCTGCGCGTGGTGTGGGTGATCGCGCCGCCCAGATCCTCGGCGGTCACTTCTTCGTGAGTGACCGTCTTCACCACGTCTGGGCCGGTGACGAACATGTATGAGCTGTCCTTCACCATGAAAATGAAATCGGTCAGCGCCGGACTGTAAACCGCACCGCCCGCCGAGGGGCCCATGATCAGGCTGATCTGCGGGACCACGCCCGAAGCCGTGACGTTGCGCTGGAACACCTCGGCATAGCCGCCGAGCGAAGCCACGCCTTCCTGGATGCGTGCGCCACCGGAATCGTTGATGCCGATCACCGGCGCACCAACCTTCATGGCCGCATCGAGCACCTTGCAGATCTTCTGCGCATGCGCCTCGGAGAGCGAGCCGCCGAACACTGTGAAGTCCTGACTGAACACGAACACCAGCCGACCGTTGATGAAACCATTGCCGGTGACGACACCATCACCCGGAATTTTTTGATCCTGCATGCCGAAGTCGCTGCAGCGATGTTCGACGAACATGTCCCATTCCTCGAACGTGCCCTCGTCGACGAGCAGCTCGATGCGCTCGCGAGCGGTGAGCTTGCCCTTCGCATGCTGTGCGGCCACCCGCTTTGGCCCGCCGCCCTGTCGCGCCTGCGCACGTTTGTTCTCGAGTTGCTGAATGATGTCGTGCATTGAACGTCCCTACCCTGAGAAATAGGCCTGAGAAATGGGTCAGTGTCCTTCGAAGAGATCGAGCAGTCGGCGCGCCGCCGAAGAAGGCGCAACGCGACCTTGAGTGACTGCCTCCAACATCTGCGGCAAAGCAGCGCGCACCGCGGCGCTATCACGAAAATCGGCGAGTAGCCGCGCATGCACCTGATCCCACATCCAGGTCAGTGCCTGCTGGCGACGCCGCTCGGCGAACTCGCCGCTGCGCTCGCGCAGCACGCGGAATTCCATGACGTTGTTCCAGAACGATTCGAGGCCGTCTCCCTTGAGCGCACTGCCGCGCATCACACGGGTCTGCCAACGCTGCTCGTCATGCGTACCAGGCGCCCCCGTAAAACGCAGCACGCGCAACGCCGAGACAATCTGCGCTTCGGCACGCGTCGCCGCATCCGGATCGAGATCGGCCTTGTTGATGACAATGAGATCGGCGAGTTCCATGATGCCTTTCTTCATCGCCTGCAGATCATCGCCGGCATTCGGCAGCTGCAGCAGCACGAAGAGGTCCGTCATGCCGGCGACCGTGGTCTCGGACTGACCAACGCCGACCGTCTCGACGAGCACGACGTCGTAACCCGCCGCCTCGCAGGCGAGCATGGCCTCGCGGGTTTTTTCGGCAACGCCACCGAGCGTGCCCGAGGAGGGACTCGGACGAATATAGGCCTTGTCCTGCACCGAGAGACGCTCCATACGTGTCTTGTCGCCGAGGATGGAGCCCCCAGACACCCCGGAAGACGGATCGACCGCAAGCACAGCGAGTTTGTGGCCGCGCTCCAGCAGGAACATGCCGAGCGACTCGATGAACGTGGACTTGCCGACGCCGGGCACGCCCGAGATGCCAAGACGCAGCGCCTTGCCCGCATGCGGCAACAATGCATCGAGCACGGCATCGGCGCGCAGGCGATGCTCGGGCCGCGTCGACTCGAGCAAAGTAATGACCTTGGCGAGCGCCCGCCGGTCGCCGCCGCGGACGCCATCGATCAGGCGAAGATCTTCGAACTCAAGCGTCGTCACAGGCACGCTTGATGTGATTGAGCACGTCGCGCGCGCTCTCCGGAATGGGCGTGCCGGGACCATAGATTCCCTTCACCCCTGAGGAGTACAGGAATTCATAGTCTTGTTGCGGCACCACACCGCCAACGAACACGATGATTTCGGGTGAACCTTGCTCGCGCAGTGCGCGGATGATCTCGGGCACCAGCGTCTTGTGCCCGGCAGCCAGCGTGCTAACGCCGACCGCGTGTACGTCGTTCTCGATCGCCTGCCGCGCGCATTCTTCGGGGGTCTGGAAGAGCGGACCGACGTCGACGTCGTAACCCAGATCTGCAAACGCACTGGCCACCACCTTGGCGCCACGATCGTGCCCGTCCTGCCCGAGCTTGGCGATCATCACGCGAGGACGGCGGCCGTGTTGCTCGGCAAATGCCGCAATGTCGCCCTGCAGTGCCGACCAGTCTTCCTTCGAATCGTAGGCTCCCGCGTACACGCCGCTCACCTCCTGCGAGTTCGCCCGATGGCGACCCCACACCTGTTCGAGCGCATCGCTCACCTCGCCGACCGTCGCGCGCAGACGCATGGCTTCGATCGCAAGACCGAGCAGATTGCCGGTGCCGGACTTCGCGGCGGCCGTGAGCGCAGCCAGCGCAGCGGTCACCTTGGCGCCATCGCGAGTCGCGCGCAACGTGGTCAGACGGGCGATCTGATTGTCGCGTACCGCCACGTTGTCGATCTCGAGGATCTCGACGGGGTCTTCCTTGTCGAGCTTGAATTTGTTGACGCCGACGATGACGTCGCGACCGGAGTCGATGCGCGCCTGCTTCTCCGCGGCACTCGCCTCGATGCGCAGCTTGGCCCACCCGCTCTCGACGGCGCGGGTCATACCGCCCAGTGCGTCAACTTCTTCGATGATCGCCCAAGCCTTGTCGGCCATATCCTGCGTCAGCTTTTCCATCAGGTAGCTGCCGGCCCATGGATCAACCACTTTGGTGATTTGCGATTCTTCCTGCAGGATGAGTTGCGTGTTGCGCGCGATGCGCGCACTGAACTCGGTCGGCAGGGCGATCGCTTCGTCAAAAGAATTAGTGTGCAGACTCTGCGTGCCGCCGAACACCGCGGCCATCGCCTCGATGGTGGTACGCACGATGTTGTTGTAGGGATCCTGCTCGGTCAGGCTCCAGCCAGAGGTCTGGCAATGCGTGCGCAACATCAGGCTCTTCGGATTCTTTGCCCCGAAACCTGACATGATCTTCCACCACAGGAGACGCGCCGCACGCATCTTGGCGATCTCGAGATAGAAGTTCATGCCGATGGCCCAAAAGAAACTCAGGCGGCCGGCGAACTCGTCGACATCGAGACCCTTGGCGATCGCGGTCTTCACGTATTCCTTGCCATCAGCCAACGTGAACGCAAGCTCGAGCGCCTGGTTCGCACCCGCCTCCTGCATGTGATAGCCGGAAATCGAGATCGAGTTGAACTTCGGCATCTGCCGGGCGGTGTACTCGATGATGTCGCCCACGATGCGCATCGACGGCTCGGGCGGATAGATGTAGGTGTTGCGCACCATGAATTCTTTGAGAATGTCGTTCTGGATGGTGCCGGAGAGCTGATCCTGGCGAACCCCCTGCTCCTCGGCAGCTACCACATACGCCGCAAGCACGGGCAGCACCGCCCCGTTCATGGTCATCGACACCGAGACCTGATCGAGCGGGATTTGGTTGAACAGGATCTTCATGTCCTCGACCGAGTCGATCGCCACCCCCGCCTTGCCGACGTCGCCGCGCACGCGCGGGTGGTCGCTGTCGTAGCCGCGGTGGGTCGCCAGATCGAAGGCCACCGAGACACCCTGACCGCCCGCCGCCAGCGACTTGCGGTAGAAGGCGTTCGAGGCCTCGGCGGTCGAAAAGCCGGCGTACTGCCGGATGGTCCAAGGGCGAACCGCGTACATCGTCGCCTGCGGACCCCGCAGGAAGGGGGCGAAGCCCGGCAGCGTGTCGGTATGCGGCAGTCCGGCAAGATCGGCCGCGGTGTAGAGCGGCTTGACCTCGAGGCCTTCCGGCGTCTTCCAGGTCAGCTTGGAGAGGTCGCCGCCCGGAGCGGATTTGGCCGCTGCTTTCTCCCACTGGGGGAGCGCCTTGGAGTCGAGGATATCGTCGTTCGCCATGCGAGTTCCCAGGCCAGCGGTACCCCGCCGGACGGACCCGGGCCTCCCTGCCAAAAACGCCAGTCTAGCAAGGGGTTACCCCCCAGTGGGGGGTCGCAGCGGCCCCGCGACCGCTGGAAGGCGGTCAGGGGCTGTTGACGGGCTCGGCGAGCTTCGCCCAACCGGGATAGTCGCCCTCGAGATGCTTGAGATTGGTGTAGCCCGCGCTACGCAGCGCCGCGATGGCCGCGGACGCGCGGCGGCCCGTGCCGCAGTAGAGGATGATCTCGGCGTCCTTGGCCGCCGTCACCGAGCTGGCCGGATTGGCGAGGATGTCGGTATGCGCAACATTGACCGCCCCCTCGACATGCCCGGCGGCAAACTCGTCCGCCCGGCGTACATCGAGTACCACTGGTTTGGGGCCGGCGCCCTGCAAGCGGCCCTGGAGCTCCGCGGGCACCACCGCCGGTACCGGGCGCTGCGGGACCTTCACGAGCTTGGTCATGTCGTAGCCCATGTCGGCGACCTTCTTGACGAGCTCGGCGTACCGGGCCTCATCGATGGTCGGCGTGCGCGCCATGATCCAGACGTAATCGCGGGCACTGCGCGCGATGATGGTCTCGGTGTAGCCGGCATCGACATGCGAAATCACGTACTCGGCCTTGATGGGCCAGATGAACTGCATGCCCCAGATGGCGTTGTTGGTGTCCGGGATCACGAAACCCTTCGGCTCCATGCGCTTGGCCGGGCCATCAAAAGCCCCCTTGTTGAAGGTAAAGGTGGTGCGGATCGTGCCGTCCGGTGCGAGTTCGTAGGATTCGATGGCGTTGTAGATGTCCTTCTCGATGAAGGTCGGGATCACGCCGATCACATACCAGGGCCCCATGAAACGCGGCAGGTCGACCGAGGCGACCACGGGTACCGTGACTTTCTGCGGTGATACGCCACAGGCTGTCAGCAGGCTCGCGAGCAGCGCCGTCAATGCAAACCGCAGCGAGAGCGGGGTGATTCGGTTATTCATGAAGGCGCTCCTCGTAACAAAGAAATCAACCAAGATCATTCGGCGATGTACCACTTGCCGTCGACGCGCTCGAGTACATAGCGGTCATAAGGCAGTCCTTGCCCCTCGACATCGTAAACCGCGCGGTTGCCACCCGCCTCGAAAGACGGTGCCGAGCGGCGCACGATACGCAGCGCGGCGATCAGCAGCTCGCGGCTGGCGATGCTGCGGTTGCAGCTACCCGCCAAAGTATCGAGCGTTCGACCGGAGAGCGTACGCCGCAGTTCCGGGCTCAGGTATTCGCGGTAATACCGATCGCACTTGCCCTCGACCAGCACGCGCTCGGCCTGTTCGAGCAAGGTGATGATCTCTGGGGGATTGCGCGATGGCGCCGCGACGGGAGACGGCGCGACCGAGCCCCCCGAGGACGGGACGGCACCTCCCGAGGACGCACTTGCGGAGGCGCCTGTGGGCACGCTGGCGGCAGCGCCTGCGAGCCCGATGCCACTCGTACCTCCGCGGCTACGGCCAACCAGCAGATCATCGATCTGGGCCTCGAGTTCGAGCGGTATCGCCGCTTTCCATTCGCGGCCGTAGGGCAGCAGAGTGACCAGCTCCACCACCTCCACCCGGCCCCGCTCGCGGGGCTGACGACCCTTGAGCAGCACGTGCACGAAATTGCCGTCGCGCACCGCCGTCAGACCATCCAGCTTTTCGTAGACCCGGGTACGCACGCTGAGGCGACGCGCCAGCGTACGAAACAGATTCACGCTGGTCAGTCGCTCGATCTCGCCGAGCGGCATGGCATCACCGAACAGCCGCAGGCGCAGCGCGGATTCGCCGCGCGCCGCCTCGTCGCGCAGTTTTTGCACGATCATGATGCGCAGTCGATCGAGCTCGGTCGGGTGAATGGCGAAGGCGACCGCTTGTGCATCCCCCGCCGCGACTGCGGCGAGGTACTCGCCGGCCGCGCGCTCCTGCGCACCGCTCACCGTTTCGGCAGCACGCAGCGGCACGGCAAGGGACAGCAGCACGCCTGCCGTCAACAGCGCAGTGCGAACGTATCGCCAAAGAAACCCACGGAGTTTGTCGATGCCAGTCAAAGATCTCACGCCTCGCGACTTGCCCGCGCATAACCGAAATGCAAACCCGCGATACGCGCCACCACCACCAGTACGAGATAGGCCGCCATCGACATCAGCAGGCCCCAGAGGCCCGAGGCGATCCAGGGCGGAGTGAATCCATAGGCGGCGATCACGCCAATCGCAAACGACAACACGGCGAGCGGATTCCAGGCTGGAAGCTTGTCTAGCAGGCTGGTGTCGTAGCGTCTGCGACTGAAGACGTAATAGTCGATGATGATGGGACCGATGAGCGGCGGCACGAGATTGGCGATCTGGTTGATCCAGTCCATGAAATGCTGATAGATGCCGAGACCGAGAATGGTACCCAAGGTTCCGCAGATGACGATGGTCACGCGCGTTGGCAGACGAAACACGCTGGCCGTCTGGATCGATGGCAGATAAAGATTGGTATCGCCCGTCGTCCACAACGCGAGACTCATCGACACGAGCCCGAGCAAGGCGATCAGCGGCCCTGCGGTACGCAGATAAGCGCTGAAATCGAAACTGCCCGAGACGATGCCGCCCATCGCACCGATGACCTGCAAAAAGATCTGTGTCACCACGAGCACGATGAACGGAATGGCAATCGCCACCCAGGCCTTGCGTGCAAAACGGGTGTACTCGGCCATCACCACACCACCCACGATCCAGGAACCGATCACGATGTTGATCGCCTGCACGTCCGTCAGCGGCTGCTGCGTCGCCGAGGTCGATGAGAGCGCAAGAAAGGCGTCCCAGCCACCGGCACGGTCGATGTTGAACCACGCCGCGTAGAGACCCACCAGCGCCAACACCACCGTCGAGGGGACGGCGACACGCTCGAGACCTTTGACGCCGAAGTAGGTCGTGGTCGTGTACAGCACGCCGGCGAACAGGGCGATGGGAATGAACCAAGGACTCTCGAAGCTGCCTGCCCAGGTCAGGCCGAAGGCGCCAACCACGATGCCCTGCCAGCCGATGGTGAGCGCCGCGAGAAACAACACCGGCAGGTACGCACCGGCGTTGCCGTAGGTCAGTCGGTACAGCAGCCCGCTGTTGCAGGCGGTCTGGTAGCCCATGTACCCGACCAGCGCACCGACGACGAAATTGATCAGGTTGCCCCAGATCGCGTTGCGCACGAGATCGGCAAACGGCAAGCCTGCGCCGAGCGAGCTGCCGACGAAAAGACCTGTGACCAGAAACCCCCAGCCGAAAGCGAGCGTGAGCAGAGGCAGCGTATCGCGTCGCTGTTCGGCGCGCAGCGGCGCATGCGGATTGTCGGCGCTGCCGGCTTCCTCACGCGCATCGAGCTTGAACCACTTCGAGACTTTCGACATGACTGCCCCTCCCGAGACGACGTCGTTCGCGTCGTTACTTATTGTCGTGTTGCGTCGATCTGTCGTGGCGCCGGCCGAGCAACCAGCCGTTGATCGCCCAGGCCGCAGCGATGCCAGCGCCGATCACCGCTGCACCTGCAGGGGAGGCGCCGATCGCATCGAGCGCGCTCTTGGCCTGTGCACCGACGTAGTCGGCCGCCCGATACACCGGCACGTCAATGAAATTCTTGGCCTTGTACTTGGCCTCGGTGTCGAGTGAACCCCAGAGCATCTCGCGGCCCGGACGGATGAAGGCATACTCGCCCCAGCGACGCAGCACGAGCAGCGCAGCGATCATGCCGAACACGTTCAGCATGGCGAGCACCATGAAGCCGCCGATCATGATGACCGGCACGAAAGTCAGCAGCGCGCGCACCCCGAGCCGCGAGGCGATGCGTCCAGTGAGAAAGAGCTGAGAAAAGATGGTCAGCGACTGCACCACGAAATCGATGGTGGCAAACACCTCGGTGCGGCGCGTGGTGTCGGTGAAAGTTTCGCTGACGATGCGCAGTTGCTCAAAGTAAAGAAAGGTGTTCACCGCCGACAGCAGGACAACGAAGCTCGCGATACCCAAAAGATAAGGCGAGCGCAGCACGATGGCGATGCCGGCAAAAGGATTGCCGCCGAGGCCGCCGTCGTTCGCCTTGCCGGCAGCAGCATCGCCCGCTGCGCCTTCCGCTGCTGCCATGGCGAGGCGGTCCCGATTCCAGATGCCGATGAGGATGCGTTGGCAGAAAATGGCACCGAGAAAACCCGCCGTGCCGAGATACAGCACACCGGAATTGCCGATCGAGTCGACCGCAAGCCGCGCCGTGAGTGGTCCCACCAGCGCGCCGAGCGTACCGCCCGCGGCGATGAAGCCGAATAGCCGTTTGGCCTGCTCGCCATCGAACATCTCGAGCAGAAAGCTCCAGAACACCGAGACCAGCATCAGGTTGAGTACGCTGATCCAGACGTAGAAAAAAGCGCCAACCTGAAGATTGCTCTCATCAAGTCCAAGGTACGAACCGATGATCCCCAGAATCATGGCGACCGCACCATAGGTCCAGGGCAGCAGGACACTGCGACGCATGCGCGCGACCAACCAACCCCAGAGCGGCACGATGGCAATGGAAAAGAGGGCTGTGTATAGCCAAAGATCTGCCACGCGCTCACGACCGAGCAATGTCGCTACGGTCTCGCGGACCGGGCGGACGGCGAAGTAGCTGCCAAGTACAAAGAAAAAGAGGCAAAACGCGGCGATGACTGCCGCCGTCTCGCGCGGCTCGACCCGGGCGAAGCGCGCGAGCTGTCGCTGCAGGAATCCGTTGTCAGCGTGCATCGGTCTTCAGCCCCGCAAAAATCGCATTCAGATCGCTGCGGGCAACGCTCTTGTCCGAGACCAGCTCGAAGGTTTTGCCCTGCGCACTCGGGTTGCCGAGTGCCGCGAGCGCGACCGTGGCGACATCGGCGCGCGGAACGCTGCCTTGATTACGCAGATCGTCACCCTGAAATACCTTGACACCCGCTTCGCCCCCCGGAGTGTTGAGCAATCCCCCGGGTCGAACCACGGTGTACGGCACCCCGGAAGCGCGCAGAGCATCCTCGCCCTTGAGCTTCCAGACGAGGATGTTGCCAAACATCTTGTTGAGCTGATGATCGGGATGGGTCACGCCCATCGAAGACACCAGCACGAACTGCTTGATCGCCGCTTTTGCCGACGCCTCGGCCAGCAGTCGCACGCCCTGGTAATCGACTCGCTCCGGCGTATTCTGCGGATCGTTGCGCACGTTCGAACCGAGCGCCGAGACGACGTAGTCCGCGCCCTTGACCGCCGCCTCGATGCCATCGCCCGTGCGCACATCGCCGACAAAATATTGCACCGCATCGCCGAGCACGGCCCGCGCCTTCGATTCATCGCGCACGAAAGCGCGCACGACGTAGCCGCGAGTCTGCGCCTGCCGCACGACCTCGCGTCCGGTGCCGCCGGTCGCACCGATGACCAGCACCGTCTGCGCACCGGAAGCCGCAAGCGGCATAGTAGTCAAGAGTGCTAACAGCGACGCTTTCGTTACCCAGCGGCCAAAGAATTCACGGATGTTCATGGAGTCACTCCTCGGGCGCAGCACCGACTCTGCGCATGGTCATGGTCGACAGATCCAGCCGACTCCCAGGAATCGGCATGAAAACTCGGGCGCCCTGCCGCTCGAGTGCCTGACGCAAGGCGTTGGCAGGCTCCCACTCGCCGTGCACCAGCGAAACAGCCGGCGCACCCGCAAAGGAACCGTACCACCGTAGCAAATCCGCCTGATCACCGTGAGCCGACAGTCCGCCCACCGTATGCACCTTGGCCGCGGGGCGGATGAGTTGGCCGTGAATCCTGACCTGCGGGGCCCGATCCACGAGCGCGCGACCCAGCGTCCCCGGGGCCTGAAAACCCGTGATCATCACGTGACACTCGGGCCGCTCCAGGTGGTGCAAAAAGTGATGCAGGATCCGGCCGCCATTGCACATGCCGCTGCCAGCGATGATGAAGGCGCGACTGCGTCGGTCGTTGATGGCCCGCGACTCGGTGGCGGTATGGCAAAGACAAAGATTTGGCAATACAGGCATGGCCTCGAAACTCGATCGCAGGTGACGCGCCTCCTCGTCCATTCGATCGACATGAGCCCAATAGACTCGGCTCGCCTCGATGGCCATGGGACTATCGAGGAAGATTTTCCAGTGCTGCAGGCCCCACTCCTCGAAGTGGGTGCCGAGCAAATAAAGGATTTCCTGACTGCGTCCGACCGCGAACGCCGGCACGAGAATATTGCCGCCATCACGATCCGCTGCAGTGATGATCTCACCGATTTCGCGCAGCGTATCCGCGCGATCGCGATGACGCCGATCACCGTAGGTGCTTTCCATGATGACGAGATCCGCGGCCTCGAAGCGGTGCGGATCCTGCAGGATGGGTGAATCGTATTGACCGAGATCACCGCTGAAGACGAGGCGTCTGTCGATCCCTGCCTCGGTGCACTCGAGTTCGATGCTGCTTGAGCCGAGGATATGTCCCGCGTCACGCAAACGCACGATGATGCCGGGCAGTACCGGATGAGCGGTGTCGTAGCGAAGCACGCGTAGCTGCTTGAGCGTGCGCTCCACGTCCTCTTTGGTGAAGAGCGGCGCCTCGGCAGGCTCGTCGGTATCGCGGTCGCGGCTGCGGCGCTCCGCCTCGCGGGCGGCTAACTGGGCGGAGTCGTTTAGAAGAATGGGCAACAGATCCCGACAGGCCGCGTTCGTGTAGATCGGGCCACGGAAGCCGCGTTTGACGAGCAGCGGCAAACGCCCGCAATGATCGATGTGGGCATGGCTCAGCAACACCGCATCGATCTCGCCGATGGCGAAAGGAAAGTCCAGACGATTGCGGCGCGATGCATCACGCCCACCCTGCACCATCCCGCAATCGAGCAGCACCGTCTGTCTGCCGACGCGCAGAATGTGACAGGAACCCGTCACCTCGCCCGCCGCACCGAAGAATTCGATCTCCAAGCTCGACCTCTCGCCCTGCTAACTTGGGTATAGTCTGCCGGACCTGCGCATGGTAACCGGAGAACGCTCGTGATCAGCTTGAAAGTGAATGGCGTGGAAAGACAAGTCGACGCCGATCCCGACATGCCCCTGCTGTGGGCCCTGCGTGACCTGCTGAAGCTCACCGGAACCAAATACGGTTGCGGCATCGCGCAGTGTGGCGCCTGCACCGTACATCTCGACGGTCAACCCATCCGCTCCTGCGTGACGCCGATATCCGCGGTAGGTACGGCCGAGCTCCGCACCATCGAGGGACTCTCGGGCGATGCCGCGACGCACCCCGTGCAGCGCGCTTGGCTCGAACTCGACGTGGTGCAATGCGGCTATTGCCAGTCCGGGCAGGTGATGGCGGCGGCGGCACTGATCGAACAAAACCCCGCGCCGACCGATGCCGACATCGATGCGGCCATGAACGGCAACATATGCCGCTGCGGTACCTACCCGCGTATCCGCGCTGCCGTGAAGCGTGCGGCCGAACTCAAGCGCGGGGGCGAGTCGGCATGAGCCAGGCATCGGAAACCCACACCGGTCGTCGTCATTTCCTGATCGGTGCCGGCGTGGTGGCAGGCGGCCTGGTCGCCGGCAGTCTGCTGCGCCCGTACCTCACTGGCGGTCGCAACGCGAGCGCACCCAAGGAATTCAAGCCGCATGCGTTCGTGCGCATCTCCTCTGATGACAGCGTCACCGTCATCATCGGCAAGAGCGAAATGGGCCAGGGGATCTACACCGGTCTGCCGATGATCCTCGCCGAAGAACTCGATTTCGATCCGCAACGCCTCAAGATCGAGTTTGCCCCGGTCGACCCGGTGTTCAACCATCCGTTCCTGCCCGCCCAGTTCACCGGCGGCAGCATGAGCACGATGACGATGTACGACTCGCTGCGGCAGGTGGGTGCCACAGCACGCATCATGTTGGTGACCGCTGCGGCTGCACGCTGGGAGGTCGATCCCGGCACCCTGCGCACCGAGAACGGTCAGGTCATCGACGCCCGTGGCCGCAAATTATCCTATGGCGATCTCGTCGAAGCAGCCTCGCTGCTGCCGGTTCCCGCCAAAGAAAACGTGTCGCTCAAGGAGCGCAAGGATTTCCGCTACATCGGCAAGCCGCAGCAACGACTCGATGGCCGCGTCAAGGTCACGGGTGGCGCAATCTTCGGCATCGATGTCGATCTGCCCGACATGCTCACGGCGGTGGTGGCGAGGCCCCGCGTGTTCGGCGCGACGGTTCGCTCCTTCGATGCCACGCAAGCCAAAGCCGTGCCGGGCGTGATCGAAGTCAAGCAAGTGCCGAGCGGCATCGCCGTCATCGCCAGTCACACCTGGGCAGCACTCAAGGGACGCGAAGCACTGCAGATCGAATGGGACGATGCCGCAGGACGTGATGTGTCGACCGAGACGCTGCGCAAGCAATGGCAAGCACTCGCTGCCAAGCCCGGGCTCGTCGGCAAGAACGAAGGTGATGTGCGGCGCGCCCTCGCGGCCTCCACCCAACGCATCGACGTCGAGTACGAACTGCCCTATCTGGCGCACGCCTGCATGGAGCCGATGAACGGCGTGGCGCATGTCACCGCCGAAGGCTGTGAACTTTGGCTGCCGACGCAGGGGCAGTCGCAGGATGCACAACTCGTCGCGGCGGCACTCGGTATCGATCCCGCCAAGGTCAAGGTTCACACCACTTTCCTCGGCGGCGGCTTCGGTCGTCGCGCCAGCGGCAATTCGGACTTCGCCGTCGAGGCGGCTCAGGTCGCCAACGGTGTCGGTCGTCCCGTCAAGGTGGTGTGGACTCGCGAAGACGACATGCGCGGCGGCATGTATCGGCCCTTCAGCATCAGCCGGGTACGCGCTGCGATCGGCGCCGATGGTCTGCCCGCCGCCTATCACCACATCCATGTCGGCAAGCCGGTGCTGGCCAATACCGCCTTCGGCAAGTCCATGGGCAAGGACACGGTCGACCCGTCGAGTATCGAGGGTGCGGCCGACATGCCGTACTACATCCCCAATCTCAAAGTCGAAGTCCACAACACTTCCGAGCGCATCACCAATCTTTGGTGGCGATCAGTCGGTCACTCCATCAATGGTTTCGTGGTCAATGGCGTGCTCGATGAACTCGCCGAGCTTGCCGGTCGTGACCCCTATGAATACCGCCGTGCACTGCTCGCCGGCAAACCGCGTCACCTCGCGGTGCTTGATGCCGCGGCAGACCTCGCGGGCTGGGGCAAACCGCTACCCGCCGGACATCACCGGGGTATTGCGCTGCAAGAGAGCTTCAACAGCATCGTCGCGCAGGTTGCCGAGGTCTCGGTAAATGGCAGCGAAGTACGCGTACACCGCGTGAGTTGTGCAGTCGACTGCGGTCTCGCCATCAATCCCGATCAAGTCGTCGCGCAAATGGAAAGCGGCATCATCTATGGTCTGGCGGCGGCGCTCGTCGGCGAGATCACCATCCGCGACGGCGCGGCGGTGCAGGGCAACTTCGACGATTACCCGGTACTGCGTCAGGCGGCGACGCCGGTCATTGATGTGCGCATCGTGCCGAGCGACGGCCCGATCGGCGGCATCGGCGAACCCGGCACACCACCGATCGCGCCAGCGGTGTGCGGCGCCGTATACGCCGCCACCGGCAAGCGGATCCGCAGGCTGCCGCTCAGCGCCTCGCTGGCCTGAGATCCGCTCTCAGCCTGAGATCCACCGTCGGCCCGAGGCCCGTCAGCGGGCCGCGGCGCCCGTCTCGAGATAATCGAGCGCGAGATTGGCAAAAGCGCGGGCGGCGAGCGGAATCGCCGCTTCGTCCACCATGAAGAGCGGCGAGTGGTTCGAAGCCGCCGTCAGCAAGCCGGGGCCGGGCGGCGTCACACCAACAAAGAAAAAGAAGCTCGGGACCTTCTCGGCAAAGAAAGCAAAATCTTCGGCGCCGGTCACGAGCGGCACGCCGCGCACATTCTGTGTGCCGGCAACTCGCTGCAATGATGGCAGCACGCGTTCAGTGAGCGCCGGGTCGTTACGTACGACCGGATTGCTGCCCGGATCAATCTCGAAGGTCGCCGTCGCGCCACTGGCCTCGGCCGTGTTCACCGCGAGTCGCTCGATGTTTTTCATGATCGTGGCGCGCTGCTGCGGATCGAAAGTGCGGATCGTGCCGATCATCTCGACCTCATCGGGCACGATGTTGTGGCGGATGCCGCCCTTGATCGCGCCCACCGTGACCACGGCCGGATTGGCAGTGATGTCGGTTTGACGACTCACCACGGTCTGCAAAGCGTTGACGATCTGCGCGGAGACAACGACCGGATCAACGCCGCCCCAGGGACGTGCGCCATGGGTCTGTCGACCTTTGACGACGATGCGATAGGAGTCCGAACCCGCCATCAGCGGGCCGCCGCGGTAACCGATCATGCCGGTCGGCATGTTGGCGAAGACGTGCAAACCGAATACCGCCTCGGGGCGATGTCGCTCGAGCACGCCTTCCTTGATCATCAATGAGGCACCGCCTTCTTCGCCGACCGGCGCGCCCTCCTCCGCGGGCTGGAAGAAAAACACGATCGTGCCGGGAATCTCGGCCTTCATGCCTGCAAAGGCTTCGGCGATCCCCATCAGCACGGAGGTATGCACGTCATGTCCGCAGGCGTGCATCACGCCCACGGTCTCATTGCGATACGTGGTAGTCGCGCGCGAGCGAAACGGCAGGTCGTTCTGCTCGACCACGGGCAGCCCATCCATATCCGCGCGCAGTGCGATGGTCGGTCCCGGCTTGCCACCCTTCAGTACGCCTACCACGCCGGTCTTGGCCACACCGGTCTGCACTTCGAGACCGATTTTTTTGAGGTGCTCGGCGACGATCTTGGAGGTGCGAAACTCCCTGTTGGAGAGTTCGGGGTTCTGGTGGAAGTCGCGTCGCCACTCGATGATGCGTGGCTCGAGCTTGGCGAGCGCCGCATCCGCTTTCGTGCCGAGCTCGCCCGCTGCGGCGACCGGAATGAGCATGCTGCCGAGAACGAGAGCGCGAAGATGTCGTTTCATGCGAAGGCTCCTGAGTCAGACGAGACGGACCAGTTCGAAAACGCTGAGCGTGCCACGACGCTCGCCGAGCGCGACGAAGCGTCCGTCGGGCGACCAGCGCAGGCAGGACGGTTCGGAATCGGCAAGCTGCGCATCCAGTGCCGCCGGCGATTTGCCGGGCAGCCAGAGCGACACGCGCCAGTCACGACCACCGCTTACCAAAAAATTACCATTCGGCTGGAAGGCGAGGCACTCGATACGGTCGGTATGTCCACGCAGCTGCTGCGGCCGCGAACCCTCCGGACCTTTGCCACCGAAATCCCAGATCACCACCTGATCATCCGCTGCCGTGGCGAGATAACGTGAATCGCCACTCCACACGGTCTGCTCGACCTTGGCAGGGTAGCCGCGCATCTGCGAATCGCGGCCGGTGGACAAGTGCCAGAAGTGCACCGAACCATCCTGCGTGCCGGTGACCAGAAAGCGGCCGTTCGGACTGAAGGCTGCAGTCAGGCACGGCGCATTCCATTTGTAATGACGCAGCGGGAAGCGCGGCGGCTCGATGCGCTGCACGGCAAGCCCACCATTAACCGCCGCGGCCAAATCGCGTCCCGGTTTATCCCAACCGAGTGCCGCAATGGTGGCTTCGAGCGGTGCCAAGGTCGGCCCGGACTCGAGCATTGGCGACCAGAGCGAGACCTGCTTGCCCGCGGCGGTGGCGAGCTGACTGCCATCCGGTGACCAGGCCAGGCTTTGCGTCCAACTCATCGACGGTCGACGCTCGACGATCTTTTCGCCCTGCCCGTCGAACAGCACGAGCCGCGAATCCTGCCCGCTGCTGACGAAGTGCTCGCCGCGCGGCCTCCAGGCAACCGCCAGCGCGCCCATGCCATGCGTACCGATTTGCCGCGCCTCGAGTGTCTCGTCCTGGCGCGTCGCGAGATAGACGTTACCCTCGCCCCCAGCCACCGCAAGCCGCGAGGACTCGGGTGACCAGGCGATGTCGGCGACATAGTCGTCGACCGTCACGCGACCGCGGAACTCGAGGATGGCGCTCGGCTGTTTCACGCGGCGAGACAGGAGTGAAAGCCGGCTTCGAGTTCCTGTCGATCGAGTTTGCGACCGATGAACACCAGCGAATTCTGTCGCGGCACACCGACGGGCCACGGACGCTCCAGCTGCCCGTCGAACATCATGTGTACGCCGTGAAAGACGTAGCGACGGTCCTCGCCCTTGAGCGACAGGACACCTTTCATGCGGAAGATATCTTCGCCACGGCTCTTCAGCAGGTACGACAGCCAATCATTGACCTTCTGCGCATCGAGCACACGCGGATCACTGATGCCGATCGAAGAAATCTCGCCGTCATGATGATGCGAAGCAAAGGCCCGCTGTGCCGCAGCACGTACGCCGTCGATACGCAGGTTGAATTCCGCAGGCGCATGCTCGCAGAACATGGCATAGGCACCCGCGCGCGCAATCTCGACATCAAAGTGACTGCCCTCATGACCGACGTCGATCCGGTAGAGACCCTGCCGAGGCGCGAGCGTCGCCCCGCAGTCCACGGCCAAAGAATCTTCGGCGAACGCCCGTACTGCCGGCTCGATGGCCGCGGCCAGACCTTCGGGGCTCGCCGCCGTCGCCGGAATAAGCACCAGGCCGAGTCCGCCTTGATGCGAGTGTCCGTGGTGATCATCATGGTCGTGATGATGGTCGTCATCATGAGCGTGCTCATGCGCGTGAGCATGATCATGATCATGGTCGTGCGCGCAGTCGGGCCCGTGCTCGTGATGCTCGTGATGCGCATGCGCATCGCTGCCGCTGCGCAGCGTGAAACGGCCGGCCGGCAGCTCGTACACGCCCGCCCACTCGAATGGATACTCGGGCTCGAGGAAGGTCGCGTCGACTGCGAGCGCACGCTGCAGATCGAAGGCGCCGACGTCCAGAACTCGATCGATCGGTACATCGGCATTACGCGTGCGGAATACGCGGGCCGTGCCGTTGATGGCGCGCACCCGTCGTTCGATGCGCTCGAGTTCGGCCTCGCCAACGAGATCGGTTTTATTGAGCAGGATCACGTCGGCAAACGCCACCTGCTCGCCGGGTTCATTCATCTCTTCGAGATGTTTCTCGATGTGTCGCGCATCGACTACGGTGACGATCGCATCGAGCAGAAACTGCTGCTTGAAGTCATCGTCAAGGAAAAACGTCTGCGCCACGGGGCCGGGGTCGGCCATGCCGGTAGTCTCGACGATGATGTAATCGAACTTGTCGCGGCGCTTGAGCAGCTGCCCGAGGATGCGCAGCAAGTCACCGCGTACGGTGCAGCAGATGCAACCGTTGTTGGTTTCGAAGATTTCTTCTTCGGCACCGATCACGAGCTGATGATCGACACCCACCTCGCCGAACTCGTTCTCGATCACGGCGATGCGCTTGCCGTGGTTCTCGGAGAGGATGCGATTGAGCAGCGTGGTCTTTCCCGACCCCAAGAATCCCGTCAGTACGGTGACGGGGACCCGATCCGTGGTAGCCATAGGGGACGCATGATAACGTACCGCATGGCCAAAGCCGGGCATCACCATGTCGGACACGATCACAGCGCGTGCATCGAAGAGGCGGTGCGCAATGCGGCGGAGGTGTGTGCACGCCGTGGCCTCAACCTCACGCCGATCCGCCGCCGTGTACTCGAGATCGTCTGGCGTGCCCACGATCCGATCGGCGCCTACGACATCCTCGGTGAGCTTTCCAAGGAACGCGACAAGGCCGCACCACCGACCGTCTATCGCGCGCTCGAGTTCCTGATGGATGCGGGTCTCGTGCACCGCATCGATTCGCTGAATGCATTCATCGGTTGCGATGAGCCCGCCCGCACCCACGTCGCCCAGTTTCTGGTCTGCCGCAAATGCCACCGGGTGGCCGAGATCGACGATCCGGCCATCAATCGCCTGCTCGCCGAAAAGTCGCTCGCGGTCGGCTTTCGCATCGAGCCGACGTCGCTCGAGATCAAGGGTCTGTGCGGCGACTGCGAGGCTGCAGCGGTCTGAAGCCGGGACGATCCGCGGCGGCGCGGCAAACCGCGCTCAGCGTGCCGCCACCAGCCACACGCCAACGACCAGAAAGGCGATGCCGAGCATCCGCAACGAAGTCACCGGCTGTTGCTGGAAGCCAAGTAGGCCGTAATGATCGACGATCACCGAGGCCACCATCTGCCCGGCGACCGTCAGCGCAAGCAACAGCAAGGCGCCGAGCCGCGGACCGGCAAAGGTGGCCAAGGCCACATACGCCGCCCCGAACAAACCGCCGAACCACGCCCAGGCGGGCACCCCCGCGAGCGCTTCACGCCCCGGCAAGGGCTGACGAAGAAACAGCAGCAGAGTAATGAGCGCCAGCGTACCGACGATGAAATTGACGAGCGCACCCATCGCCGCGCCGCCGAGCGCGCGACTGACCGCCATGTTGAGTCCGACCTGGATGACAAGCCCGGCCCCGACGAGGAATGCGAACAACATGGACAAAGATTGCATGGACTCAGTTTCCTCGTGTGATGCCATAGCGCGCCGCGATCCAGGCTCGTCCTCGGCGTCTGCCGAGCAGGGTCAGAATGAGCCGCCAGAAAATTCGCTTGCGCAAAGGCACCGGGCGCGGCGGAATGACCGCGTACACCGCCGCTCCCACGTCCTCGTGGTGCACGGCAGATTTTGCGCCGGTGGACCCCGTCTCGGCTGCGTGATTCGACATAAAACCAGAATAGCGGTCCGCTCACGCTCCGCGCTAGGCTTGTCGGCGGAGCCCGGATGGTGAACGAAATCCCCCAACATAGCCGCGCACTCATCGCTCGCCTGCTCGAGGCGTACTGCGCGCGCATCTGCCCCCCTGCGGCCCGCCATGCGGTGTCGATCGGCTTTCGTCTCGATACCGATCATGTGGTGATTCACGAACTGAAGCGCATCTGCGGTGTGCCTGGGACGCGACAGGCTGCACCCGTTGCCCGTTTTCGCTATCGTTCTGCCACAGCCGACTGGACGCTGGATTATTTCTTTGAAGACGGCTGGCGACGCCACCGTGCGTCGGCTTTCGGCTCGTCTTTCATCAGTCTGCTGCGCGAGTTCGATACCGATCCGGATGGCCGCTTCTGGGGTCAGCTCGATGGCAAGAGCCTGCGCTGGTGCAGCGCGCGGGGTCGCTGCAGCGACTGCGACCTGCGCTACAAACAGGTGCTCGGTCTGGCCGCGCCGCTGCCGCAGCAGGCAGAGCGGGCAGCATTCGAGCCGACGCTCACCGCGCCGTCAGTTCAACCTTGAGCAGCTGCGTGACCTCGCCGCGACGACGCAAGGCATTCACATTCGAGCCTGCGGCGTAGCCGCGCAGGATCGCTGCGAACTCGGCGAGACCCGCGACCGGCTTGCCGTCGAGTTCGAGCAGTACATCGCCCGCGACAAACCCCGCACGCGCTGCCGGGGAATCGGGCACCACGGACTCTGCGCGCACGCCGCTACCTTGATGGGCGTAGTCGGGCACGAGTCCGAAGGACACGCGGCGTGCGGCCGCCTCGCCCGAAGCTGCCGCGGCTGACGCGGCGCCGGTTCCGGTGCCGGTGCCGGTGCTGCCCGTCGCACTCGCCGACCGCATCGAGGCATCGATGGTGACCGTTAGCGGTTCCGGTCGCTGCACGAGATAACCGAGCGCCTCGCGCGCAACAGTAGCCACCTTGACGAGGCCGTCGGCATCGACCCGATCGGCCGTGTCGGTCGGACGGTGATAGTCGAGGTGGGCGCTGGTGAAGAGTTGCACCGCGGGAATGCCGCGATCAATGAAGCTCTGCTGGTCAGAGGACTGCGCCGCGCCCGCGATGTTGCGCACCGGGATACCGGTGGAGAAGGTGATACCACGAAATACGTGCTGCCACTCGCTCGCCGATCCGGTGGCGAGTGCCGACAGCTCACCCTTGCCGAGTCGACCCACGGTATCGAGATTGAGTACGGCGCGAATGCCGGCGAGCGGCCACGGAGAGTTCTCCACGAAATACTTTGAACCCTGCAAGCCCGCCTCTTCGCCAGAAAATGCAATGAATACGAGGGTGCGTGGCGGTGGCCCCGCTACGCTGAATACCCGCGCAAGTTCGAGCAGCACGGCGACACCACTCGCATTGTCGTCGGCTCCCGGATGGACTTGGCCGATCTCGGCCATGCGTACACCCGGGCCACTGCGACCGAGGTGATCGTAGTGTGCGGTGACGATGACGACTTCATCAGCGAAGCGCGGATCGTTGCCCGGCAACACGCCGATCACGTTGCGCAACTCGAGTGGCTGTCGAGCGCCTGACGGAATGAACGAAAAACGCTGGAAGAACCCGTCGCGCACCGAGGCAGACCGACCGGTCGCTGCCGGAGTTTGCAGTTTCGCGGCCTGAAACGCGTTCGCGACATGTACGGCGGCTGCCTCCAGACCTGCCGTGCCCATGCCGCGGCCTTCGCGCGCCTGATCAGCGAGCCAGCTAACGTCCTTCATCATCGCGGCCGCATCGAATACCGCAGGCAAACGCGCGAGTGGATTGCGCTTGGCATAGCCCGACACGGCGAGCGGCTGGGTGCGAGCGGTCGCGGCGCGCAAATCGAGATGCAAGGGAGAATCTGCCGTCGGCCACTCACCTTTGGCATTGTTGGTGGCCTCGGTGCCGACGAAGCCAAGCCAGGAATATTTGCCGTAGTGCGGCAGCTTACGCGCCACGCTCTCTGCCGCGGCCAGCGGATCGACGGTCACCCAACCGACGGCTCTGGCGGGATTTTGCGGATGCCGACGCACGACGACCAGCGAATGATCGGCAAACGGGATTCTGGTGCCGCCAGCCGTCACACTCTGGTCATCCACCGCATACCCGAGGGTGGCATCACTCGCGAACAAGCGTGTAGCCCAAAGATTGTCGCGCCCGAACACCCAGACGGGACGATCGTCCGGCAGCTTGCGTAGCGCTTGGTCCTCGACGATGGTGAAGGTCTGGGCACCACCGCCACCCCAGAATGCGAGCATTCGTCGATACGCCGCGAGCACCTCAGGTGATGCGGCTGCCGGCAAGATCGCGAGCACTTCCGGCTCGCCGAACAACTGGCCGAGCGAGGGCGCGGTCTCCCGCGCATCAAGCAATCGGAACAGGTCGAACTCCGGATCAACCTCGAGACCGAGCGCAGCGGATTTCGGCTTGAACTCGAAGCGAGTGATCGCATCGTTGCTCGCGACCTTGAAGGTTTCGACGCCCGCCTCGGTACGCAGCACCATCGGTACCTCGAGCGCGAACGGCGCGGCTTTCTGTATCTGTCGCAACTCGCCGCGTACCGTACCCTCGGCAGACACGGTTACGTTGGTCGCGCGCAACTCCGGGGCACCCGCCCGCTGCACCCACTGCGCCATGAACGGTGCGAGATCCTGTTGTGCCGCAGCGCCATGCGCACGAGCCAGATCCTCGAAGCCCGCACGACGACCGCGCTGCTCGCGATAAAAACGCTGCAGTCCACGAACGTAGGCCTCATCACCAACGCGCTGCCGCAGCATGTGAAAAGTCATCAGTGCCTTGCCGTATCCCACCGCCTCGGTGGCAGGGCTATGCCGCGAGCGGAACTCGTTCAAAGGGAAATCGCGTGCCTCCTTGACGAAGTCCCGATATTTTTTGAGTGTGTCACGGCGATACTCCGCGCTCTGCCCGGTCTGTTCCTTGTAGAGGTGGTCTGCCAGATAGGCCGTCAGGCCTTCGCACCAGTTGCCGCTCGCATAATCGACAAACACGCCGTTGCCCCACCAGTTGTGCAGCACTTCGTGCGGATAGGACGAAGTGAGAATGAAGGGAAAGCGGATGATCTGCGGGCCGAGCAAGGTGAAACTCGGCATGCCGTAACCGGTCTCCCAGAAATTCTCGACCAGCGCGAACTTGTCGTAGGGATACGGGCCGATCAGCGTTCGGTACATCTCGAGATTGCGCGCGGTCGACTCAAGATACTTTGCCGCCAACGCATCGTCTGCCTTGCGCAGATATACCTCGGCGGTAACGGCGCCGGCCTGCCGCGCATAGCGTGTCAGCGGTCCGCCCACGATGTGCAACTCATCGACCGGAGTGCGCAGCGTCCAGCGCGCGAGATTGCGCGCCGCGTTGCCATCACCGGCCGTACCACTACCCGGACTGATCAGCTGCCAACCCTGCGGCGCGGTCGCGGAAAGATCAAAGGTGAAGAGCGTCTCGCCGAGCCATGGATACCAGAGTGTGCTGCCGGCGAGATAGACGCCTTTTTCATTGATGGTGCCGGCTGTTTCGCTGAAGCCGCGGGCATATTCCTGCCCTGGCGTGTCGAAACCGAAATCGACTCGCCCGCGATAACGCAAACGGATGGAGCGCTCGCCGGGCGCGAGCTGTACCCGATAACGAGCGGCGCGCCCTGAAGCGGTAATGGCCGTCGCCGAACCGTTGATCCCGGTAAACGTGCGGGTTCCGTCGTCGGGTAAGCGCGTCGCGGCAGGCGAAGACTCGACGATCTCGAGGGAAGCGGCGAGCAGAAACTCGAGAGGCTTGCCGCTGCTGTCCGCGGGCAGGCGAAGCTCAAGCTGCACTTCGAGCTCACGGCTCTCGGGAGTGATCACCGCTTCGAGTTGATAATGCGGCAGGGTTGTCGTGGCCGTCGACGCGCGGCCGTCTGTCGCAGCGCCGGCCCTTGCGCTGATCAGCGATGCAAGCAGCGCAAGCGCTGCGACGCCAAAGAATCCAGTCGACCGAATCAGGGATTGCGACGGAAATGCAGCGGTAATGTCAGCGTTTCGCCGTTGCGCTCGATCGACAACGTGGCCGTGTCGCCCCATCGGTAGTCTCCCAGCTTGCGTTGCAGCGTGGCGCTGCCGTCGATGCGTACGTCATCGAGACGGCGCAATACATCCCCCACTCGAACCCCGGCCGCCGCTGCGCTCGAGCGTTCATCGACCTGAATGACCTGTGAGGGCTCCTTGCCGATCCGCCCCATCAGTGACACGCCGAGTACAGGCAGCGTAGGTTGAGCCGTCTGCGGCACACCCCAAAGAAATTGTGCGTATGCCGCGCTGACTTTTTTGGGCGCGACGCCTTTCGCTTGCGGAGGTACCGTCACCGGAATGAGCGAGGCGATGCCGCCTGTGAACCCGCCCGCCAACTGGCGCGCGGCCCCCAAGTCGTAGGCGACATGTCCGGCACCGATCAGCACCACGACGATCTCGCGAGGATCGGCGGGCTTCGACAACGCTTCGCCCGCCTGCCAACCCATCGCCGCATCCCAGGTGACTTGCGCGAGATAGAGGCGTTCTTGATCCTCGGGACTCAAGCGTGAGTGCAGTGCATCCTCGGGATCGAAATACGAACGGACCACGATACGGTGCTCGCTGCTCGACAGATCGATCGTGGGCGGCAGTCGCTGGCGCACCTCAGGCGCCAGCCCGGTGAAGCCGGTTGCGCGTACCGCGCGCACCACCTCGCGTGGCGCGTTCAAGCCGACGAGACGCAAGCGGGCGTCGCGGGCAAAGAAAAAAATGTCTCGATAGTGTCCCCAGTGATGCGACCAGACCTCATACCAGCGCGATTCATCGAGAAAGCGCTGCTCGTCGAGTTCGCCCCGACTCCAACGATCGAGCACTGGGTTGTCGCCCCACGGAAACATCTCGAGGCCGATGATCACCTTCCGCCCCGCCGCTTGCAGCGCCTCGATGGCACGCAACTGCACGCGGTGAAACTCGCCGTTGGTGTGTTCCTCGCCGATGAAGAGGACGCGTGTAGTCGCTAGACGCTCGACGAACTCGGCGGTGCTGATCGTCTCGCGCCGCCGCGTATCGATGATGCCATCGAGTACCGGCTCAACGGTCAGTGCTCGCCGCGCCGGATCACCGACCTGCAGATGCTCGGGGCCGACATGTTCCGCAGCGTCCGCGTGAGCCTGCCCGCCGGTCAGCAGACCGGCGAGCAGTGCCATCGGCAGCCATGCACTCTGCACCCGAGCGCTGAGGCGAGCGGCCGACACGCTCAGAAGTTGTAGCGCAACGTCAGACCATACGTCGTGCGCCGCGGATGCGAGACGCTGTAGCGGAACGGAAAGAACGTGCCACCCGTATTCACGCCGCTAGGCAGGGTGTTGCTGAAATAGACGTCGCGGAACGCGCCGGTCGGCGCGTCCTCATCCGTGAGGTTTCGGCCCCAAAGCTCGAGCGAGAATGAGTCGCTGCGCACGCCGAGCGAGGCATTGACGTTGGTCGACGCCGGCACAATGGTCTGGTTCGACGCGTCGGCGAATTGTTTGCCGCGATGAGCCACATCGCCGCGCAGGAAGAATTCCCGATCAGCGCCCACGTCGCGCGAGAACTGGAAGCCGGCATTCGCCTGAACCTTCGAGGTACGCAGGATCTGATTCCCCGAGACCTCGCCCGAAGGTGCAAAGGTCGGAAAATCGATGAAGCTGTCGACCCTCGCCTTGTCGTACTTCGGGTCAGCGTAGGATGCGCCGAGATTCAGATCGAGTCCGCGCGCCACGCGCGCCACCAGCGAGAACTCGACGCCCTGCACGCTGGCATCGCCGCCGTTCACGTTGACGCCAGTCGGCGTGACGATGTCCTGCCCGTTGATGCTCGAAACCACCTGCGGAATCACGATGTCGGACCAGTCGAGGTAATAGAGATCAAGCTCGACGGCGACGCGTCGATCCATCAGCTCGGCTTTGACGCCGAGTTCGTAGCTCATCAAGGTCTCGGCATCGAACGAACCCGGCAGGGTGACATCGACCGTCGGATTGGTGACGAGACGCACCGTCGTCGGATCGAAATCGCCGGCTTTTTCGGAGTGCGCCACGCCGGCGAAGTAGGTGATGTTCTCCGCCGGCTTGTAGCGCAGGCTGGTGCGCCAGCTGAGCAGTTCCCAGTTGTCCTTGCCGTTGGAGCCCGTCCGCTTGTCGAGGAACGAGCGCTCCTCGTCGGTGTAACGCGCATCGACCGAGCCCGTAAGCTGATCATTGAAATCGTACTCGAGCGCGGCGAACACCGAGGGCGCCGACGCCTTGTCGATGATCAGCTGAGCGAAGCGTGCACCGCCCACCGGATCGTTGAACCATGGCAGAAAGGCGGCATTGCCGGCACCCGGCGCGAAGTCGACCACCGTGGTGGGGCCAAGCGGCGTGCATGCCAAGCAGAACGAGAAGAAATCGGCCGGCAGCTTCTGCGTGGCGATGACGCCATCTACACCACCGCCCGACTCGTTGTCGTAGTAGTAAGCGCCGAAGGAGTAACGCAGCGCCTGCCCGCGATCGCTCGCGAAGCGGATTTCCTGGCTGTATTCCTCGGTCTTGTCGACGCCACCGATCTGCAGCAGTCCGCTGGTGAAGGTCTTGCGTGGGCCGCTGGTCGCACCGAGCCCCGGGACGTTGCGGATTGGTGTCGGCTGATAGGTGAAAATCACGGTCTCGCCGGAATTGCGACTGCCGTCAACCAGAAACCCCTGCGATACCTTTGAGTAGCCGGTGATCGCATCGAGCGTGCCGCCGCCAACCTGCCAACTGAGCTTGAGATGCGTTCGGTTGATATGTCGCTTTTCGCCCGAAGCGCCCGGCACGGCGCTCAAGGAATTCACACCGACCGAGGGCAGCTCGCCGCAATAGTTGAGCAGGCGACTGGAGCGTGGCGCGGCCACGCCGAGATTCTGGTCGCGCACGCGCCGATCTTCGCAATTGGCCACTGCTGCCGTAGTCGGCGAGTTGTCGACGTTGTCGCTCGAAACATAAGTGCCGAGCTCCGCGCTGAACGTGTCGGACGCCTCCCAAAAGAGCGTGCCGTTGAAGGTGGAGAAATCGTAACCGCCGATGGTTTCACGCGTGCCGCTGCCGGCGTACTGATTGCGATATGAACCATCCCACTCATCGCGCAGGAACGTGGCACGTCCCTTCAGCCCATTGCTGCCGAGCGGACCGCTCACGGTGAGTGAAGCGAGTCGCTTGCCGCGATTGCCGACTGTCACCGTGGCTTTCGACTTTGCGGTATCGCCAGGCTTCGCCGTCACATAGTTGATGGCGCCGCTGAACGCGTTACGCCCGTAGAGCGCCGCCTGCGGCCCCTTGACCACCTCGATGCGCTCGAGATCAAGCTGATTGAAATTGATACCCTCGCGGCCCGACACGTAGACACCGTCAAAGAAAATAGCGGTATTGAGCTCGCCGAAAATATCGATCGGCGCCACGCCGCGGATCACCGGCGCCGGCAGAAAGTCACCGATGACGTTCGAGAACGTGAGGCCTGGCGTGAACGCCGCCACGTCATCGAGGTTGGTGATGCCGCGCGCCTGGATGGCGTCGGCCGTGAACGCCGTGATGGCGAGTGGCACGTTGATGAGCTGCTCGCTCGTCTTGCGTGCCGTGACCACGACCTCTTCGAGACCGAGGCCATCATCGGCCTGCGCCCGTACCATCTCGGACTGGGCTGCTGCCGTGGAGATAATCAAAGAAACGACCGCCCAAACGGGACGGCTACCCTTCTTGCGATTGACCATTGAGTGTTCCTCCCGAAGCTCCGCTATTGTTTTTTGGCGGTTGCTATGCGAAACCTACACCCCTTCGCAGGGATAATGAAAGTGTCGTCCCGGCATCGGCCCATAACCGGAACTCGTGATGACTGACGTCGTTTACGGTGCGTAAATCGCGAATAAAATCAATGAAAACGGGGGTTTATAGAATGAGAACAGTTCGCACTGGTGCAACCATGATCGCCCGCTTGATGGTCGCGAGCGGGATTTCCCTGCTTTGCGCGACGTCGCTCAGCGCCCAATCTTTGTCTGCGGTGACGCCACCTTCGGGCGCCAGCCTCTCGGCGCGAGCGGGTGAACTGCCATCATGGCAAATCCCCAATATCGGCGAAGCGGCCGAAGCCTATTACGGACCCGACAGCGAACATCTGATCGCCCAGGTCAAAAGTCCGCTCGCTGTCAAAAGTCCGCGCGGTCTTTCCGGCTTTCTCACCAAGACCTTCAAGGACGACGGTACCAACGAGGTGCTGATCAACAATGTTGGCTGGGACGGCTGCTCCTATTTCTTTCCGGACGGCAAGCGCGTTGTCTGGACCTCAATCCGCGACAATCTCAAGATGCCTCTCGGTAATTGGTCGGACTGGCGCAATTACCCGCAGGGCGCAGAGCTCTATGTCTCCGATCGCGAAGGCAAGAACATCCAGCGCCTCACCAACAACCAGCAATATGAAGCCGAGGTCACCGTATCGCCAGACGGCAAGTGGATCGTCTTCGGTCGCATGACCAACGGCAACATGGATCTTTGGGTCATGAACTCCGATGGCAGCGGCGAGAAGCAGATCACCTTCACCGAGGACGATCAGGAAGGTGCGCCGTACTTTCTGCCGGACAACGAGACGATCCTGTTCCGCGCCTGGAAGGCCTCGGAATACGATCAAAAGCCGACGCCGATGACGATCTACACCATCAAGCGTGATGGCAGCAATCTGCAGCGCCGCACCCTCACCAACGACATGAACTGGGCGCCCTACCCGGCACCCGACGGCGAACACTTCGTGTTCGTGCGCGCCGAAACGCCGCGCAACTGGGAGGTCTATCTCGGTTACCTCGACGGCAAAACTCCGCCGAAGCGCATCACCTTTGATGATGGCTTCGATGGTTTTCCGGCGATCTCGCCGGATGGTCGCAAACTCGTCTGGACGAGCTCGCGCAGCGCCGGACCCAACGCGGGCTTCATGTCGGGCCTGCAGCTGCACGTCATGGACATCAGTTCGCTCGGTCTCGGACCAAAGAAATCTGCCGACAAATAAGCTGCCGGAAAATACTGCTCCTAAGGAGAAATGCTGATCATGAAACGCAAGATGAACAAGCTGGACCGTCGTTCGCTGCTCACGGGTGCCGCAATGGCGAGTCTCGCTGCCGCGGCGGGCGGCGGAGCCGCCAACAATGCTGCCGCGCAAGCCGCCGCAGCACCGGCGGTCGGCACGGCCGGCACCACCTCGAATATCGAGGTTGCGAAGCGTGGCCAGTACGCCAAAGTGGCGCTCAAGCAGGACTTCATCAATGTCGCCGCGGTTCAATCGCAGTTGTACTCGATCGACCTGCGTGATCAGGCCAAGACGCTCAAGCGCAATCTGGATCGCGTGTTGCGGCTGATCGACCTCGCGCAGAACTCCCCCGAAGAATGGAACGGCGAGCGGCGCTGGGGTTCAAAAGTTGATCTGATTGCGATGCATGAGTTTCCGGTGCAGGGGTTTCAGCCTTGGAACCGCAAGGAACTCAATCGTATCGCCTTCGAGTTGCCGGGTCCGGAATCCGCAGCGATCGGCGAGCGCGCCAAGCGTTACGGTTGCTATATTTCCTGGGGATGCTACGCCAAGGAAAAAGACTGGCCGAATCATGTGATCAACATGTCGGTGCTGACGGGGCCCGATGGCAACATCGTCAGCAAGCAATGGAAGGCGCGTAATATTCTCGGCCTGTTCGGCGACGGCGCGCTGATCGGCACGACCGTGTACGACGTGCTCGATCGCTACGTCGAAATGTACGGCTGGGATGCGGTGCTGCCCGTGGCCCGCACCGACATCGGCAACATCGCGATCACTGCGGTCGGTGTCGAGCCGATGCTCTACACCTGTCTCGGTCTGAAGGGCGCGGAGATCCTCGTGCTCTCGGTGACCGGCGGCAGCAACTCCGAATCCGCCATCGCCACCGCGCGCAACAACCGGCTGTACACGCTCGGCGTGGGCAACGCGGTGTCGCCCAACAACATCGGCTTCCCGGAGTCCTCGGGCACGCGCGATGAAGGTACGGTGATCGTCGATCCGCGCGGCACGGTGCTTGCCGAGACCGACAATCATCACGAGGACATCATCACGGCGCGCATTCCGATCGCCGATTACCGCAAGACGCGTCGTGTTCAGGAGTTGCCGATGGCGTTGTTGCTGCCGGTGCTGCAGCAGTACCAGCCGACCTTCCAACCGAATGCCTTCCTCGGCGACAAGCTGCCCGAGACCTATCAAGAAGCCGGCGATATCGTGCGTAAACGCATGGGTATGAAGTAGAAATTGCATCGATGACTGAAAACGCCATTGCCACCGCCCTCGCCACCCTGCAAGCAAGGGTAGGCACCGAGGTATACCTGAGCGACTGGATGACTATCACTCAGGAGCGCATCAACGCCTTTGCCGGCGCCACCGAAGATCACCAGTGGATCCACGTCGATACCGAGCGGGCCGCCAAAGAATCACCCTACGGTGCGCCGATCGCCCATGGCTATCTCACCTTGTCGCTGCAGGTGCCGCTGCGCGGCCTTGTGGATGCCGACAAGCCTATGGCTCCGGGCGTACGCAACGTCATCAACTATGGCCTGAATAAGCTGCGCTTTCCGAACGCAGTACGTGCCGGCTCAAAGATTCGCGGTCGCTTCACGCTGCTCGGCGTCGAGCAGGTCGCGCCCAATGTGCTGCAGGTCACCGAGCAATACACTGCCGAGATTGAGGGTGCACCCAAACCTGCCTGTATCGCCGAAAGCGTGATGCGTCTCGTGTTCTGACGGATTCGTCCGTGCCATGAAATCCGTCTTTCTCGACTACGCGACGCTCAGCACCGGCGATCTCGATCCGGAGCCACTACGCCGCGCAGCACCCGGCCTGACGCTCCTCGAGGCGGCTCACCAGCACGAGGTCGTCGAGTGCATCGCGGGCCATGCCATCGTGATGCTCAATAAATTGCGTATCACGCGAGAGATCATGCAGCGCTCGCCCGACTTGCGACTCATTGTGCTGTCGGCGACCGGGACCAACAATGTCGATCTCGAAGCCGCTCGTGAGCGCGGCGTCGCGGTCTGCAATGTGGTCGATTACTGCACGCCCTCGGTGGTGCAGCATGTGCTCGGCGTGCTTCTGTCATTGACCCACAATCTCTCGATCTACTCGCGCGAGGCGATCGACGGCACGTGGGCGCACAGTCGTCACTTCACCGTGCTCAACCACCCCATTCGGGAATTGCAGGGACGCACGCTCGGCGTGGTTGGCTGGGGCGTGCTCGGCAAGGCCGTGGCCAAAGCCTGCGAGAGCGCGCTCGGCATGCGCGTCATCGTGGCCAATCGTCCGGGATCGGCACCGACGCCAGACAGGGTCGAGCTCGACGAGTTGCTCGCGCATGCCGATGTCGTCAGCCTGCATTGCCCGCTCACTCCCGAGACCACGCACTTGATCGACGCACGCCGACTCGCGCTGATGAAACGCGATGCGATTCTGATCAATACGGCGCGCGGTGCCCTGATCGATATCGCGGCACTGGCCGCAGCGCTCGAGCGCAGACAGATCGGCGGCGCGGCCATCGATGTGCTGCCGCAAGAGCCACCCGTCGATGGCAGCCCTTTGTTCGGCGGCGAACCGAAGAACCTGCTGGTCACCCCGCATATTGCCTGGGCGGCACTCGAATCGCGGCAGCGCTGTCTCGACGAAGTGGCCGCCAATGTCGCCGACTGGCTCGCCGGGGGAACTCGACGTCGGGTGGTGTGATCAAAGTTTGCGGTAGCAACTTCCAGATTCAAGGTAACCGGGATGTCGGCCACAAGGATCCTTCGCCTCGCGGGCATACTGTCGGCGACCCTGTTGTGCAGCATGCCGATCCGGGCGACTGCACAATCGGCCACCGTCGATCCCGACGGGCTCGCGCCACGCGAGATCCGCGGCCTCGACAGCGTGACCGAGCGGCCGGGCGTGAACTGGCGCGACTACGACAAAGTCATGATCAGCGAGGTACAGGTCGCCTTCAGTCGCGGCTGGGATTCGCGCGCGTACGGTCGTTTCGGACTCGAGCCACAGCGAATCACAAAAATTCGCGATGACCTCGGCAGACTCGCGCAAGAGGCCTTCGCCGAGAACCTGACTCGGGGCGGCTACAGCGTGGTCTCGGCAGCCGGTGCCGGCGTGCTGCAAGTGGTGCCGCGGATCACCGATCTGTACGTCAATGCGCCGCCGCGTGACGATCTCGCTCCGCTCTACACCTATGTACTCGAGTCCGGCGAGATGACGCTGGTGCTCGAGTTGCGCGACTCGGTCACCGGCACCCTGCTCGGGCGAGTGCGCGACCGATACCGCGACCCCGGTATTGGTGTCTTCGTGCTCGCCAACGAGGTCACGCAACAGGCGGAGAACCGACGAGTGCTGCGCGCGTGGGCGGAACAGCTGCGAACGATGCTCACCGGGGCGCAAGATCGACCCGCGACCGAACCTGCGACCAACCCTAGGTGAGCACGGCGTTCCGTCCCTGCGGTCGGGTTCGGCTGGGGTAGAATTCGCGTCCCTTTTCGGGCCGTCCCGGATCCTCCGCAATGCCTGCAAAAATTCCGTCATTTCGCGGTCTTTCCAGTCTGCTGACCGCGCTGATCGCCGCCACCGTCGTGGCGGCCTGCAGTGGCGGCAATCGAGCCGATACCCGTGCCCCGGGCGATCGACCGGCGGGCCCCGGGGGCCCACCGCCTGCCAAGGTGATCACCGCCACGATCGAGCGACGTGAATTCGGACCGGTCATCGAGGCCGTGGGCACGGCGCTCGCGCGCGAGTCGGTCGAGATCACCTCCAAGACCGCCAATACCGTCACCGCCATCCGCTTTGCCGAGGGACAGAAGGTCGCCGCCGGCGCCGTACTGGTCGAATTCGATCGCGCGCAAACCGCCGCGGCGCTCGCCGAAGCCGAGGCCAATCTCGCCGAGGCGCGCAATCAGTTCAACCGGGGTCGCGACCTGTCGGTCACACAGGCGCTCTCCAAGGCACAGCTCGGTCAGCTCGAAACAGCGGTGAAAACTGGTGAGTCGCGCGTTGCTGCCGCACGTGCCCGGCTCGATGACACGGTGATTCGCGCACCCTTCGCCGGCCGCACGGGCCTGCGCCGCGTGAGTCTCGGCGGACTCGTCAATCCGGGCACGGTCATCACCACGCTCGATGACAGCTCGGTGATCAAGCTCGAATTCACCGTGCCGCAATCGTTCCTCAAAGAATTGTCGCTCAATCTGCCGGTCGAGGCACGCGCCGAGGGTCTCGGCGAGCAGGCGTTCACGGGCAAGGTGACCACGATCGATTCGCGCATCGACCCGGTCAGCCGCTCGATCGCCGTGCGTGCCGAATTGCCGAATGCCGATGGCGTGTTGCGTCCCGGTCTGTTCATGTCGGTACGCCTGCGTGGCACGCCACTACCGACGCTGATGATCCCGGAGGAAGCACTGGTGCCCGAACAAGGGCGCAGCTTCGTGTTCGTGGTGGAAGAGGGCAAGGCCGTGCAGCGCGAAGTGCGCACCGGTGGTCGTGAGCCGGGCAGTGTCGCCATCCTCGAAGGCCTCACCGGCAACGAGCAAATCGTCGTCGAAGGTATGCAACGCATTCGCAACGGCGCCCGTGTCGAAGCCGAGGCCAGCTCGTGACGATCTCCGAGGTCTGCGTGCGTCGACCGGTCTTCGCGACCGTGCTCAGCCTGCTGCTCGTGATCTTTGGTCTGGTCGCCCTCGAGAGACTCCCGCTGCGCGAATACCCGGACATCAACCGACCGGTCGTGTCGATCAGCACGACTTACCGCGGCGCCTCGGCCAACGTCGTCGAGAACAAGATCACGCAGGTGATCGAAGATCGCATTGCCGGTATCGAAGGCATCATCAAGATCGAGTCGGATAGCGAGGACGAACGCTCGAGCATTCGCATCGAGTTCGACGTGGCGCGCGACATCGACGATGCAGCGAATGACATTCGCGACCGCATCGCGCGCGTGGTGACCCAACTGCCCCCCGAGGCCGATCCACCGCAGATCGCCAAATCCGATTCTTCGGCCGAATCGGTGATGTTCCTCAGCTTCAACTCCGACGAGATGACGCCGCTCGAGGTCACCGACTACGCCGAGCGCTACATCGTCGATCGACTCTCCACCGTACCCGGCGTATCCCGCGCGGCATTGTCGGGTGCCCGCCGCGCAGCGATGCGCGTCTGGGTCAACCGGCAAGCGCTGGCGGCGCGCGCCCTGACGGTTGGCGACATCGAGAGTTCGCTGCGTCGCGAAAACGTGCAGCTTCCGGCCGGACGTCTCGAGTCCGAACAGCGCGAGTTCTCGCTGCGCACGGAAGTCGGTCTCGACTCGCCCGAAGACTTCCGCAATCTCGTCATCGGTCGCGGTTCCGATGGTCATCTGGTGCGTCTCGGCGAGGTGGCCGACGTACGCCTCGCCGCCGAGAACGAGCGTACGCTGATGCGTACCAACGGACGGATCGGTGTCGGCATCGGCATCGAGGCCAACTCGAAGGCCAATGTGCTCGATGTCGTGCACGGTGTCCGTGCCGAAGTCGAGCGGCTGCAAGGCACATTGCCGAAGGGTGCCTCGCTCGTGGTCAACGTGGACAACGGCGTCGCCATCGAAGCGGCACTGCGCGAAGTGCTGATCGCGGTAATCTTTGCCTTCGTCTCGGTGCTCGTCGTCATCTACGGCTTTCTCGGTACGCTGCGCAGCACGCTCATTCCCGCCGTCACCATACCGGTATCGGTGATTGCCGCATTCGTCTTCATCTACGCGCTCGACTACTCGCTCAACGTCATCACGCTGCTCGGTATCGTTCTTGCCATCGGCCTCGTGGTTGACGACTCGATCGTCGTGCTCGAAAACATCCACCGACGCGCCGAGCTCAATGAGCCGTCGATGGTGGCGGCGATCCGCGGCAGCCGCGAAATCGGTTTCGCGGTGATTGCCACTACGCTCACGCTGGTAGCCGTGTTTGTGCCGATCTCGTTTCTACCGGGTGACAACGGGCGTCTGTTCCGCGAATTCGGGCTGACGCTCGCGGCCTCGGTGCTGTTGTCGGCACTGGTCGCCCTCACGCTGACGCCGATGCTCGCGTCCCGCTTGCCGCCGGAACGCGAGATGCAGCACGGACGCTTCGCGCAATGGGTGGCCAAATTCTTTGCCGCACTGTCGCGCCAATATGAGATCCGGCTGCGCCAGCTGATGCGCCGGCCGTGGCTTATCGTCGGCTCCGTACTTGGTCTCGGCTTCGTGGGTGCGCTCAGCTTCCGCGCCTTGCCCGAAGAATTCACTCCGGCAGCCGATGCCGGCCGGGTGATTCTCAGTCTGCAGGCGCCCGAGGGCGCGAGTTTCGAATACACCACGGATTACGGCCAGCGGCTCGAAGCCATCGCGCAACGCGAAGTCGAAAAGGGCGATGTGCGACGCATCACCTTGCGGGTCCCCGGTGGCTTCGACAATACGGGCTCGGTCAACTCCGCTCGCATCATCCTCACGCTCGCCGATTGGAGCGAGCGCGAGCGCTCCGCTCAGCAGATCGCCGACTCGCTGCGCGCCCAGTTCGGCACGCTGCCCGGGGTTCGCGTCAGCAGTACCGTACCGGGTGGTCTGCGTGGCGGCTGGGGCAAGCCCGTCGAAGCGGTGCTCGGTGGGCCCGATTACGAGAGCCTCGCCGAGTGGTCCGAAAAACTCGTGAAACTGGCCGAAGAAAACCCGGGTCTCGTGGGCGTCGACAACAGTTACAAGCCACGCAAGCCGCAGATCCGCGTCGCCATCGATCGCGATCGGGCCGCCGATCTCGGGGTGTCGTTGCAGACCGTGGGACGCACGCTCGAGACCATGCTGGGTTCGCGCATCGTCACCACCTTCATCGACCGCGGTCGCGAATACAACGTGGTGCTGCAGGGCCGCGCCGACGAACGCGCCACCACCACCGACCTCACCAACCTGATGGTGCGTTCGGATCGCACCGGTGAACTGGTACCGCTCTCTAGCGTCGTTCGTCTCAATGAAACCGCGGCAGCCACCGAACTCAGTCGCTTCAATCGTCTGCGCTCGGTGGAAATCAGCGCCGGACTCGCTGAAGGCTACACCATGGGCGAAGCGGTCAAGTGGTTCGAGGAGACGGTGGGGCGCGAGTTGCCACCCGAAGCCACGCTGATGTGGGATGGTGAGTCGGGTGACTACGTGCGCAGCGGCGGTCAACTATGGACCACCCTGATCTTTGCCGTGATCATCGTCTTCCTGGTGCTCGCTGCGCAGTTCGAGAGCTTCGTGCATCCCGCCATCATCATGGTCACCGTGCCGCTTGCCTTGCTCGGTGCAGTCTTCGGTCTGCAATTGCATGGCATGAGTATCAACATTTTCAGTCAGATCGCCGTGATCATTCTGATCGGCATCGCCGCCAAGAACGGCGTGCTGATCGTCGAGTTCGCCAACCAGTTGCGCGAGCGTGGCGTGGAATTCAAGGAGGCGGTAGTACAGGCCGCCGCCGTGCGCCTGCGCCCGGTGTTGATGACGAGTCTGTGCACGGCGTTCGGCGCGATCCCCTTCCTGATCGCGAGCGGCGCCGGTGCCGAACAACGCGAGCCGATCGGCGTCGTCGTTTTCTACGGCACGCTGGTATCGGTTTTCCTCACGCTGCTGGTCGTGCCTGCGGTGTATTCGCTCGTGGCGCGTCGCACTCGCTCGAGCAGCCACACCACCAAGCTCGTCGATCGGCTGCTCGGCAACGCCCCGCAAAGCGCCGGCTGATCCGCAGAGCGCGCCGACAGTCGACGCGCGGACGCGTGCTAGAGCACAGGATTCGGCAACGCATGAAAGGCGTGTCGCAGGCTCTCGCCCCAGCCTGTGCGAATCATGCGGAAATATTCGTCATCCGCCGAAATGTTGCGATGCAGCAGCACGCGCAGTGCATCACGCTTGAGACATAGCAGGTCGAGCGGCGGGCCGACCGACAAGTTCGAGCGGATGGTCGAGTCCATCGAGATGAGCGCACACTTGGCGGCTTCGGCGATGCTTGAAGAGCGCGTGATCACCCGATCGATGATGGGCTTGCCGTACTTCGACTCGCCGATCTGGAAATACGGCGTGTCGTTGGTGGCCTCGATGAAGTTGCCGGCGGCATAGATGCTGAACAATCGCGGCGCCTCGCCGCGGATCTGGCCGCCCAGGATGAACGAGGCGTTGAACTCGATGCCGTGTTCCTTGAAGGCCTCGGCGTCGCGGCGGTGCACGACGCGCAGCGCATCACCCACCAGCACGGCAGCATCAAACAGCGTCTCGACCGTGTAGAGGCTCGCCTGTTCCGCGTGTACCGCCTCTTCGTGCAGCACATGCATCACGGCCTGCGATACCGCGAGGTTGCCGGCCGTCAGCAAGACGAGCACACGATCGCCCGGACGCTCGAACACATGCATCTTGCGAAAGGTGTTGATGTGATCGACGCCGGCGTTGGTGCGCGAGTCGGAGAGGAACACCATGCCGGTGTCGAGCAGGGTGGCAACGCAATAAGTCATGACTGATTCTACTTTGCGGCGCGGACCTACTGCTGCGCCGCGTGCTGCTGCAGCAATCGCGGCCGTGGCGTGGCCGGCTTGCGCCCGTCACTCTCGCCACTCACTTCGACCTTGGCCGTCATGGCCTCCGCGCCACCGCCGCGGCGCACGCCGCGCACCGGGCAGGCATCGAGATAATCCCGACCCACCGCGAGACGACAATGGTGTAGCCCTCCCGGCGTGCCGTTGGTCACATCGATCGCAAACCAACGCTCATGGCGTTTCAGCCAGACATCGACCCAGGCATGACTCGCGATGTGATCATCGCGCGAGGTGAGCAGATAGCCGCTGACGTAGCGCGCTGGAATACCGAGCGCACGACAACAGGCGATCATCACGTGTGCGTGATCCTGACAGACACCTCGCCCGAGCTCGAAGACCCGCGCTGCTGGATCCGTGACCTCGGTAGCACCGGGTACGTAGTCGAGTGCCTCGCGCACGGCCAAGGCGAGGGCCATCGCGTCATCGCGCCCCGGGTCGCTGCGACCGTGGCGCAGGGCAAAATCCTGCAGCGCCGCATCGGCCTCGGTCAAGGTCGTCTCGGGAAGATAGACGAGCGGCGAGAGGCGGCCGCGATTCGAGGGGGCGGCATCGGCAACGTCCTCGGTTTCGACCGTTCCGGAAACGAGGATGTGAATTTCGTTGATCGGCTCGTCGATGGTGAGCAGATGCATGACATTGCCGTGTGCATCGAGCTGCTGCGTGTGACGCCCCGGCGCCGAGAGATTCCAGGACAGCACGCGCTGACCGGCCTCGGTGCGCGGCGTGAGCCGCAGGCTCTGCACGCTGTGCTTCACCGGTCGATCGTAGCGATAGAGCGTTTCGTGACGAATATCGAGCAACATGATCAGGCCGCCGCCTCGGAAACCAGAAAGTCGCTGGCGATGCGCGCGCCAAGGTCACCCGTGCGCACGAGGAATCCGCTGAGATAACGGCGCAGCCCCGCCGCGAGAATATCGTCGATGAGACCGTACTGCAGGCCGGCATGGATCTCGCCGGCGCGGCGCAAGGTTTCCGTGGAACGCTCGTTGCCGACCTTGACGAGCACCTGATGCACGCGGCTCATGCAGTGGTGCAGCGAACGCGGCATCGCATCGCGCAGCACCAGCAGCTCGGCCACGCGCCGCGGAGTGATGAGATCGCGGTACACCTTGCGATAGATCTCGAAAGCCGACACTGAACGCAAGAGTGCGCTCCACTCGTAGTAATCGCCGGCGTCGTCGCTGCGCGAAGCTTCGCTGGCGAGCATCTCGAACCGCGCATCGAGAATGCGCGCCGTGTTGTCGGCGCGCTCGAGATAGGTGCCGAGCCAGGTGAAATCGAGGGCGTCGTCGTGCAGCATGGTGCCCTGAATGACGCCGCGCGCAAGATGCGAGCGGAACTTCACCCACTCGAAGAAATTGGCGAGGGCTTGCGCCGACACCACATCACGGCGAAAGCCGCGAATCTCGAGCCAGGTGGCGTTCAGCGTCTCCCAGCTTTCCGAAGTCAACGTGCCGCGAACGGCGTGCGCATTCTGGCGCGCGCGATCAAGACACTGCTCGATGCTGCCCGGGTTGCTGTGCTCAAAAGAAATCCAGTCGATCGCCGCCGCCTGCGTCACGTGGCCGCGCATCGCAAGGAAAGGCTCCAGTTGGCCGACGGTTGCGAGCGTCGAGGTCCAGCGGTGTCGCACCACCTCCTCTTCCTGACGCAGCAAGGTCATGCGGCAATTGACATCGAGCATGCGTGCGAGGTTTTCGGCACGCTCGGTGTAGCGCGCCATCCAGTAAAGGTGGTCGGCCGTCCGGCTCAGCATGCGAGTACCCAGGTATCTTTGGTGCCACCGCCCTGCGACGAGTTGACCACCAGCGACCCTTCGCGCAGCGCCACACGGCTGAGACCACCCGGCACCATGCTCACATCGCGCCCCGAGAGCACGAAGGGCCGCAGGTCCACATGGCGCGGCGCGAGGCCCTGCTCGACGAAAGTCGGACAGGCCGA
>JBILGD010000149.1:0-5255 GCA_044351225.1 Steroidobacteraceae bacterium | reverse complement strand
CCAAGGCGTGGAAATCACGCGAGTCCCAGTGGATATCGCCGCCGGCGAAACCGCCAGCGCCGCTTTTTCTTTGATCAATCCGCGCGGCGAAGTGCCAGTGCTCGAACTCGAGGATGGTACTCGGCTGCGCGAGTCGCTCTCGATCTGCCGCTACATCGAATCGCTGTACCCCGAGCCCTGTCTGTTGGGTGCGACCCCGCTCGAACGGGCACGTATCGAGGCCGCGGTGCTCGAACTGATGTTCCGCGTCTATTTACCGACGACGCACGCCTTTCGTCACACCCACCGCTTCTGGCAGGGCAAAGTCACGCAGATCGCCGAGTACGGGGCACTCGCCCGCGAACAGGTACTCGCCGAGTGGGCGCGTATCGATCGCGAACTCGCCGAACAGCCGTTCATCGCCGGCGATGCTTTCAGTTTTGCCGATATCGTGGCCTTCACCACGCTCGAATTCGGCAAGCCTTCGGGTATCCGCATGCAGCCCGAGCAGCAAAACCTCGTCCGCTGGCATGCGCTGATTGCAGCGCGACCGAGCGCCAAGGCCTGAAGATCCCGCGACGGAGTACCACGGATGCAGGCGGATTTCTGGCACGAGCGCTGGAGCAAGCGGGAGATTGGCTTTCACATGCCACGGCCCCACGCTGCGCTCGCCGACTACTGGGACAAGCTAGCCCTGCCGGCAGGCTCGCGGGTCTTCGTGCCGCTCGCGGGCAAGAGTCTCGATCTGCCCCGACTCGCCGCGCTCGGTCACGAGGTGGTCGGTATCGAGCTCTCGGCGGTTGCCGTGCAGGAGTTCGCCGCCGAGCATCCGGGGCTGGCCCGGGTCGAATTGCGCTGCGGTGATTTCTTTGATTTGACCCCGGCGAGCCTCGGTCCGATCGCGGCCATCTTCGATCGCGCCTCGCTGGTCGCGCTGCCGCCCGAGATGCGCCGCGACTACGCGCAGAGGATGGCGGAACTCGCCACAGCGGGTACGCAGACCCTGCTCGTCACCATGGAATACGATCAGCGCGAAATGCGCGGACCGCCGCATGCGGTGATGCCCGAGGAGGTCGCAGCCCTGTACGGCGCCACGCATGACATCGAGCCACTTGGCACCTACGGTGCACTCGATGACTTCCCGCGCATGGCGGCACGCGGCGTCACCTCGCTCGGCGAGCGGGTCTATCGACTGCGCAGACGCTGACCGCCACGGCAAGGACCCCGCGGACGTCGACTTGGGGCTTCGACACAGGGCGTCGGCTTCGGGCGTCGGCTTAGGGCGTCGACATACCGAGCATCGCGGCGACGAACGCCCACTGATCGGCGAAATCTTCGATCTGCATCCATACCGGCTTGCCGGCACCATGCCCCGCGCGGGTTTCGACCCGCAGCAGCACGGGCGATGCACAGCCCTGTACGTGTTGCAGCGCCGCGGCGAACTTGTAGCTGTGCCACGGCACGACGCGATCGTCGCGATCGGCCGTGGTGACGAGCGTTGGCGGATAACAGACGCCCGGCTTGACGTTGTGTACCGGCGAGTATGCATAGAGTGCCGCAAATTCCTCGGCGTTCTCGGAAAGTCCGTAATCCGAAGACCACTGCCGCGCGTTGGCACTCGCGGTGTGATAACGCAGCATGTCGAGCACGCCCACTCCGGGCAAGGTGGCAGCGAAAAGATCCGGCCGCTGCAGCATTGTCGCGCCGACCAGCAAGCCACCGTTGCTGCGTCCGGAGATCGCAAGACGCTTGGGGTTCGTGTAGCCCTCGCGGATCAAGTATTCGGCCGCGGCAATGAAATCGTCGAACACGTTCTGCTTGCGGGTCTTGGTGCCGGCCTCGTGCCAAGGCTCACCGTACTCGCCGCCGCCGCGCAGGTTGGCCTCGACGTAGATGCCACCCATCTCGAGCCAGGTGATCACCGTTGGCCGAAAACTCGGCGTCAACGAAATGTTGAATCCGCCGTAGCCGTACAGCAGGGTCGGCGTCGTGCCATCGCGCTGCAGGTCACGACGATGCGTGATGAAGAGCGGAATGCGCGTGCCGTCTTTGCTGCGATAGAACTCCTGACGGGTGATGTAGGGCGAAGTGTCGGCGCCGAATTTCGGTGCTCGCCAGACGCTCGTGGCGTTGTCGCGCAGATCGAGACGCATCACCTGAGCGGGGCTCAGGTAATCGGCGTAAGCAAAGAAAGTTTCGGTATCGGTGGCACTGCCGCCGAAACCGGCGAGCGTGCCGAGACCCGGCACCGGGACTTCGCCGAGTGCGCGCCCGTCACGGTCGAAGAGCCGCGCGATACCGTGTGCATCCCGTACGTAGCGGGCGATGATGCGTCCGCCGACGAAACTCGCCTCATCAAGGGCGAGCGTGTCCTGCGGTACGAGAGCGCGCCATTTGGCGGGCGACGGATCGCGCGCATCGACGGCGATGACTCGGCCTTGCGGCGCGTTCTGCGTGGTGGTCACGTAGATCGTGTCACCCTCGCTGCCGATCACCGTGTACCGCGCGTCCCACGCCGAAAACAAGGGTCGCGGGCGCGCCGCTGGATCACGCAGATCGAGGATGTCGACGCCATTTTTTTGATAGCCGTCGAAAAGCGTGACGAACAACCAGCGACCATCGTCGGAGACGCTCGCCGAGGGCGCACGGGTCGGATGATCGGTAACGCGATAGACCACCGCATCGCGCTCCTGAGGCTCGCCTAGACGATGGAAGTGCACCACCGGTTGGCCCTGATCGTCACCGCGCGCGGCGTCGTCGGCGCGCTTGGGATAGCGGCTGTAGTAGACGCCTGAACCATCGCTCGCCCAGGAGAGCTCCCAGAACTTGGTGAAGCGCAGTTCATCGGGCAAATCGGTCCCGTCAGCCGTGCGCCGGAACTTCCATATTTCCCAATCGGTGCCGCCGTCGGAGAGCGAATAGGCGACAAGGCTGCCATCGGGCGAGGGTTCGTAACGCGCGAGTGCGACCGTGGCATCGCCGCTCGCCTGATTCGGATCGAAGAGCACCCGCGGCGTACCCTGCAGCGAATCGCTGACATAGAGCACACTCTGGTTCTGCCGCCCGTCATTGCGCAGAAAGAAATATTTGCCGCCCTTGCGTCGCGGCACACCGACTCGCTCGTAATTCCACAGCGCTGTGAGCCGATCCTTGATCCAGTTGCGCTGCGGCAAGGCCTCGAGCCACGGCTGGGCGAGTGCGTTCTGCGCATCGACGAAAGCACGGGTAGCGTCGGCTTTAGGGTCTTCGAGCCAGCGATAAGGATCGGCAACCTTCGTGCCGTGATACACATCGACGGTCTCGCCGCGCGGCGCGGCCGGGTAGATGAGGCGCGCGGCAGCCGGCGCAACGGCATTGGTGGAACGTTCGGGCATGCTGTGACAGGCGATGAGCGTGGTGGCAAAGGTGACGGCAAGCAGCGCGAGACGCGCGCGGCTTGGGTGGCGATGGGTCGGGTTCATCTCTAAACTCGTTGGGCAAACCATTACGGAATTCCCATGATGTTACTGGACGATCGCTCATGATGCGCCTGCTTCACCGGTCTTCGCCCATATTTGGCTGCCGCAAGCGAACATTGACTCGACTCGCCGGCCCGCTGTTGGCGGCGGCAGCGATCTTCATGCCCCTGGCCTCGGCGAGTGAGCCACCCGCTCGACTCACCCTCGATCGGCTCTTCGCGGCACCGGATCTGTCCGGCCCCGCCCTGCGCGGCGCGCGTTTTTCGCCCGATGGCAAGCTCGTCACCTATCTGCAAGGCAAGCCCGAGGCGAAGGATCGATTGGACGTCTGGGCCTATGATCCGGCCACGCGCAGCAATCGTCTGCTGGTCGATTCGGCGGCACTGGTGGCCGACGAGGGCAAACTCTCTGCCGAGGAGGAAGCGCGCCGCGAGCGCGCCCGCACCTCCGCCCTCGCCGGCGTCGTCGACTACGAATTCTCGCCCGACTCGCGCTATCTGCTCATCCCGCTCGCCGGCGATCTCTTTCTCTATGACCTGCGTGCAGGCAGCGACACCTCGCCGGTGCGTCGACTCACCCAAACCGCCGAAGCGGAGACAGATCCGCGCTTCTCGCCGCGCGGTCGTTACGTGAGTTTCGTGCGCGGACAAAATCTCCACGTACTCGAACTATCCTCAGGCAAAGAAATCTCGATCACGCGCGCAGGCGGTGGACTCGTCTCTTTCGGCGTCGCCGAATTCATTGCCCAGGAGGAGATGGATCGCAGCACGGGCTACTGGTGGTCGCCCGACGAGCGGCATATCGCCTATACGCGCGTCGATGAAACCCCGGTCGACGAACTCGAGCGTTTCGAGATCTTTGCCGAAACGGTCAAGGTGATTCGCCAGCGCTACCCCGCCGCGGGTCGCCCCAATGCGCGCATCGATCTCTTCGTGCAGGAGCTGGGTTCTGCGCGCGAGCGCGAGCTGCCCGCTGCGGCGTCAGGCGAGGGTTATCTCGCCCGGGTGCAGTGGTTCCCGGATAGCCGCGCGCTCGCGGTACAGCGGCAGAGCCGTGATCAAAGATATCTCGAACTGCTGCGCATCGAGATCGCCGACGGCAGCAGTCGCAGGCTGCTCGAAGAGCGCAGCGACACCTGGGTCGATCTGCACGATGAGCTCACCTTTCTGCCCAAGCGCAAGGCGTTCATCTGGTCGTCGGCGCGCAGCGGCCACGACCATCTTTACCTTCACGATTACGACGGGCGTCTGTTGCGCCCATTAACAGCCGGCGAATGGATGGTGACCGGCAGCGGTCGCGAGCGCGCCATCGAAGCGGTCGACGAAGTGCGGGGGCTCGTGTACTTCACGGCCAATCGCGACACACCGCTCGAGCGTCACCTCTACGCGGCACCGCTCGACGGACCAAGCGACCCCGCCCGCATCGAGGCGGGTATCCGCAAACTCAGCAGCGGCGCAGGTTGGCATGCGAACACGATGTCCGCCGATGCCAAGCTCTGGCTCGATACCTTCTCGACACCGGATGACCCGCCCTCGCTCAGTCTGCGCCGTGCCGATGGCCGTCTGCTCGAAGTGCTGGTTGCCAACAGTCTCGATGCGTCGCATCCCTATGCGCCCTATCGCGACGCGCATCAACCGACCGAGTTCGGCACGTTGCAGGCCGCCGATGGCCAAACCTTGCATTACCAGCTCACCAAGCCCGCGGGCCTGCAACCCGGCAAGCGCTATCCGGTCATTGTCGAGGTCTATGGCGGACCGGGTGCGCAGCAGGTACGTCGCGCCTGGGGCGGACTATTTAGGCAATTCCTCGCGCAGCAGG
>JBILGD010000148.1:0-5321 GCA_044351225.1 Steroidobacteraceae bacterium | reverse complement strand
GCGGCCGAGGCCGAAGTCAGACGCCTGCAGAAGACCCGACTGCGTGGCATCACCGCCTTCGATCTGCTGCGTCGACCGGAAGTGGATTACACAGGATTGGAAACTCTTGCCGACGAAGCGGGCTCGGCCGAGCTCGCAGCGGATTTTCGGGCCGCAAATCCATTGCCCGCGCTCGCCGACCTTGATGACCGACTGCCCGCCGCAGTCCGACTGCAGATCGAGGTACGCGCCAAGTACTCGGGCTACATCGAGCGGCAGCAGGACGACATCGAGCGTCAGCGCAAACACGAGGCACTGCCGCTGCCGCAGGATCTCGATTACGGCAACATCGCCGGCCTCTCGACCGAAGTGCGCCAGCGACTCGCGGCCGCCAAGCCCGACACCCTCGGCCAGGCCTCGCGCCTGCCGGGCATCACGCCGGCGGCCGTCTCGGTACTGCTCGTGCACCTGAAGCGCCGCGCCGGTTAAGCGCCGCACCCACCGATCCCACCCAACCCCCAGGACGATCAAAAATGACCTCCACCAATACTCGCGTCCTGCTCGCGCGTCGGCCCACCGGTGCGCCGACGCCCGACGATTTCCGCATCGTCGAAGAACCACTCGCCGCACTCGCCGAAGGCGAACTGCGGGTGCGCGGCCAGTGGTTGTCGCTCGATCCCTACATGCGCGGCCGCATGAACGAGGGTAAGTCCTACGTGAAGCCGGTGGAGCTCGGCGCCGTGATGTGCGGCGAGGTGGTCGGCGAGGTCGTTGAATCGCGTCACGCCGGTTTTGCCGTGGGTGACCTCGTGGCGGGTGATCTCGGCTGGCAGACCTTGCCGACTTCGAACGGCACGGGCCTGCGCAAACTGCTGCCCGGAGTACCGCCCGCGGCGCAGCTCTCGGTCTGCGGCATGCCCGGCGTCACCGCGTGGTGCGGACTCATGCTGATCGGTGAGCCAAAGCCCGGCGAAACCGTGGTGGTCTCGGGTGCTGCGGGTGCCGTCGGTGGCGTCGTCGGCCAAATCGCCAAACTCAAGGGCTGTCGCGCGGTCGGCATCGCCGGCGGTGCCGACAAGTGTCGCTACGCCGTCGAGGAGCTCGGTTTCGATGCCTGCATCGACTACAAGGCAGGCCGCCTGCGCGAGGATCTGAAAGCCGCGACGCCGAATGGCATCGATGTGTATTTTGACAACGTCGGTGGCGAGATTCTCGACACCGTGCTCGCGCGCATGAATCCGTTCTCGCGTCTGCCGGTGTGCGGCCTCATCTCGCAGTACAACGCGACCGAGCCCTACGGGTTGCGGAATTTTCGCGCCGTGCTCGTCAATCGCATCAAGATCCAGGGCTTCATCGTTTTCGATTTCAAGGATCACCATCGGCAGGCGATCAGCGAACTCAGCGGCTGGCTCGCCGCCGGGCAACTCAAGTACCGCGAAACGATCGCCGAAGGTATCCGCTCTGCGCCCGCTGCTTTCATTGGTCTGCTGAACGGCGCCAATCTCGGCAAGCAATTGGTAAGGCTCGGCTAAACTCGGTTACGACGATCGCGTCGCTCTCGACCGATCGCATCGCGAAATCTAACGAGGAGACTCGCCATGACCGAGCAGGCCCATACGCCCATGGTGCGCGCCGACGGCACCTATCCCTTCGCCACGCTGCGTCAGGAAGCCATCAACGTCGCCGTCGTACAAACGCGCGTCAATGGCATCGACGGCAACAACCCGGCGCCCGGCCTGCGGCGTAATCTCGATTACTTCCTCGAATCCATCGACATCGCGCAGGGCTACGGCGGTCGCTGCGACCTGCTGCTGTTCCACGAATTCCCCATCACCGGTTTCAGCAATTGGACGCGCGAACAGCATTACGCGCTGTCGATCGAAGTGCCCGGTCCCGAAGTGCAGGAAGTCGCGAGCAAGGCGAAGCAATACAACTGCTACATCGTCTTTGGCACCTACGCCAAGGATCCGGTGAATTGGCCCGGCCATATCCTGCACCTCATGGTGATGTGCAAGCCCGATGGCAGCATCGTCTCGCACTGGAAGCAGCGCAACGTACGCGGCATGTTCCCGGGTGCCGAGCAGTACACCTCGGTGATCTACGACGTCTATGATCGCTTCGTCGAGATGTACGGCCTCGATGCGGTGATTCCGGTCGAACAAACCGACATCGGCAACATCGCGATGTCGGCGGTGCAATTCGAACCGGAACTCTTTCGCTGCATGGCGTTCAAGGGCGCCGAGATCATCTGCCGCGTCGCCACTGGCGGTTTCGAGTGGGACGACATGCGTCTCACCTCGTACCACAACAGCCTCTATACGCTGATCGCCAATAATTCGGTCTCGACGCACGGGCGCAACCCGGGTTTCTTTGAGGATACGGGCTACGGCGGACCGGGGCGCTCATCGATTTTCGGGCCACGCGGCGTGGTACTCGCCAAGGCGGGGCCGTTCGAGACCCGCGAGATGGCGCGTCTGCCGATCGCCGAGTTCCGGGCCAAACATCGCATCCCGGATCTGCACCTCAGCCTATACCAGCCGGTGCTCGATCAGTATGTCGAGCGCTATGCGCCGAATGGCTACCTCGACTATCTGCCGAAGGACAAGCGCGATGCGTTCCAGCACTTCGTCAAGCGCGCGAAGTGGCAGCACTACTGGTAAGGGCGGTCGTCAGTCCCGCGGTACCTCGGCGAGGCCGCACAACGAGTATTTGCGGCGGATGTCGTGCTCGCGGATGAGCACGCCCGTCTCGATGTCGCGTTGCTGCAGGATGCCTTCAAAGAAATTGCTCAGCCAGAACCGCCCTGGATCCTGCGACAACTGCAGCCGTGACCAGCCGCGCCGCTCGGGGATGTCATAAGTCTTGAGCAGACTGCCGTCTGCGGCAAACATCGCCGCGCCCAGGCCGGTGGCCATCAGCACGCGTCCATCGGGCAAGCAACCAAGTCCATAGGTCCCGCGCGGATCCTCGGCATCGAACACCAGAAAATCCTCGAGCTGTCGCCGCGCGGCGAGGTCATATCGCATCACCCGGCGTCCCGTCTCGGAGACATAGATCAACGTGTGTTCGTCGGGTCCAAGGGTCATGTGGGTGACGGCATGAAAGCGGAATTTTCCGCCGTCGATCTCGACCGCCAGTGGCTCAGCGGTACCGGCTTCTCGATCACAAAGAAAAAGCTTCGGCTGCGGTTGTGCAGGATCCTCGCCGTGCCGGCTGTGCACACCGGCACAGAAGCGACCATCGGGCAGGAACTGCACTGAGCCGATACGGGCGCGCGGCAGGAAATCGAACGGCTCGAGGCGCGTGCCGTCCGCGGCAAAGCGCGTCACCACATGGGCGCTCGGGTCCGTGACGAGCAGCTCGCGATGCCGACGGTCATACCCCAGCCCGATCACGAGTCCGGTCTGTCCTGTGCGCAATTCACCCTTGAGCTGCAGCGCGGCGTCGTGATGCAGTACGCGGCCGGGGCCCGAATGATTGCGCAAGTCGACATTGCTGTCGTCGACGTCCGTCGCCGCAAGAAAGATATCACCGGGTTCGAAAGTCACGGACGCTCCTGAATACTTTGAGAGGGCGGGCGAAGATGGCAAGCGACCTCGCCGCCGTCGATAGCCTTGCGAGCCGGCTCGACGATGGCGCAGCGCGGCCCGGATTCGGGACAACGGGTGCGAAACACGCAACCGGACGGGGGATCGATGGGCGAAGGCAGATCCCCACCTAGGGTCGCACGCGGACGGTTGCGCTCGATGAGTGGGTCGGGCACGGGTGCGGCAGCGAGGAGCGCCGTCGTGTAGGGGTGCGATGGCGTTGCAAACAGGGCTTCGGCCTCGCGGCATTCCATCATCTTGCCGAGGTAGAGCACGAGCACGCGCTCGCTGATCTGGCGAATCACCGACAGATCGTGACTGATGAATAGACAGGCGACTCCAGTTTCGGCCTGCAGATCGATCAAAAGATTGAGGATCTGCGCCCGGATCGATACGTCAAGCGCGCTGACCGATTCATCGCAGATCAGGAGTTTCGGTCGGCCGATTAAGGCGCGGGCGATGTTCACTCGCTGGCATTGACCACCCGAGAACTCGTGCGGATAACGCTCGACAAGATCAGCGCGCAAGCCGACCCGCTCGAACATGGCCGCGACCGCATTGCGCTTGGCGCGCTCATCAAGCTCTGGTGCGAACAGATCGAGCGGCTCGCGTACAAGTTCGCCGACTGTCATGCGCGGATTGAGGCTGGCAAGAGGATCCTGAAACACCATGCGCACATCGCGGCGCAGCTCGCGCATCGTGCGGTCATCGAAGCCACGCACGTCACGTCCATTCCACAAGACGTCGCCACCCGTCACCGGTACGAGCCGCAACAGCGTGCGGGCGAGGGTCGATTTGCCGCAACCCGACTCGCCCACCACACCCAGCGTACGACCCTCTTCGAGAATAAAGCTGACACCATCGACGGCCTTGACGACGGCACCCGCGCGTCGCGCGCGGCGACCGCGGACCGGAAAATGCACGCGCACATCACGCAACTCGAGCAGCGGTGGGCTCATGGCGAGACCCCCGATGGCGAGGTGCCCGATGACGCGGCAGTCGCGTGCAGACAGGCAACAGTGCGCTCGGGGCCACAGACTTCAAGCACCGGCGCACGCTCTGCGCAAGCCGCGTCGGCGCGCGTGCAGCGCGGTGCAAAAGCGCAGCCCGTGGGCAGCGCGGCGAGATCCGGCGGCTGACCAGCGATCGAAATCATGCGCGCGCCGCGCGGTCGATCGGTGCGTGGCAGGCACTCGAGCAGCGCTCGGGTATAGGGATGAGCCGGCGCGGCAAAGATTTCGTTGGCTGGCGCCTGCTCCACCGTGCGTCCCGCATACATCACCATCACCGAGTCACAGAGGCCGGCCACCACGCCGAGATCATGGGTGACGAGCAGCAGCGATGTTCCGGTGTGCTCGATGACGGCGCGAAAGGTGGAGATGACCTCGGCCTGTACGGTCACATCGAGTGCCGTGGTCGGTTCATCGGCGAGCACGAGCGCGGGCCGCAGAATGAGCGCGAGTGCAATCATCACGCGCTGGCGCATGCCACCTGATAGCTCGAAAGGATACATGTCGAAGCGGCGCTCGGGATCGGCGATCCGTACCCGTTCCATGATCTCGAGTGCGCGCCGACGAGCCGCGGCACCACGCGTACCCTCGTGAACCTTGAGTACTTCGCAAAGCTGACTGCCCACCGTGAGATGCGGTGTCAACGCCGTCATCGGATCCTGGAACACCATGGCGATGTCCTTGCCGCGCAATTCATTGAAGGTGCGGCGGCTTGCGCCGACGAGTTCGCGTCCCTGAAAACGCA
>JBILGD010000147.1:0-5328 GCA_044351225.1 Steroidobacteraceae bacterium | reverse complement strand
GTCTTCGAGGATGCCGGTGCTCTGCCGCGACTGGAAGGTTTCGCCTCATTGTTCGGCCCCGATTTCTATGGCCTGCCGCGCAATGAAGGTAGCGTGACGCTGCATCGAGAGCGCTGGTCGCCACCCGTGGCTTACGCTTTCGGCCATGACGTCGTCGTGCCGATGCGCGCGGGAGAGAGTCTGCGTTGGCGGATGCTCGACGCGTGACCGAGACGCCGCAGTCCGCTTTGCCACCGTTACCTTCGCTAGCCAGACGCTTTCGTGGTTTCCTGCCGGTGGTGGTCGACGTCGAAACCGGCGGACTCAATGCGGGCAAAGACGCGCTGCTGGAAATCGCCGCGGTACTGATCGAGATCACGCCCGAGGGACTCTTGAGGCGCGGCGAGACCCATTCATTCCACGTGAAGCCATTCGAAGGCGCAAATATCGAGCCGGCCTCGCTCGCCGTCACCGGCATAGATCCGTTTCATCCGCTGCGCCCAGCGATCGACGAAAAAGATGCCCTTACCCGCATCTTCAAGGAAGTACGCGAAGCGGTACGTCGACACGGGTGCAAGCGAGCGATTCTGGTCGGTCACAACGCGTCATTTGATCTCGGCTTCCTCAATGCCGCCGTGACGCGCACGGAAATCAAGCGCAATCCCTTTCATCCGTTCTCTAGCTTTGACACGGTGACGCTGGCAGGCGCCGCTCTCGGGCAGACGGTGCTCGCCAAGGCGACGCTCGCGATCGGTCTCGAATGGGATTCAGCAGCCGCGCATGCCGCCGCCTACGACGCCGAGCGCACCGCTGATCTTTTTTGCCGAGTTTGCAACTTCTGTCAGCCGAGTTATCTCGAGGCCGAGCAACGCGCCCGCGCGCTCGGCTGGCACGATGAGCCGAACGGTAACGGCAACGGCAACAACAACGAAAACAGCAGCGACAACGGCAGCGCAGCCTGAGCGCTGGCTGCTGTCAGACGGTCAGCCCGCCGCGGCTTCGTCGAGGACTTTCTTGAGTTCACCGCTGTGGTACATCTCGAGCGCGATATCGCAGCCGCCGAGCAACTCACCTTTGACGTAGAGCTGCGGGTAAGTCGGCCAGCTCGAATAGCGCTTGAGCGCCTCGCGCAGCTCCGGATCCTCGAAAATATTGACGTGATGAAAGCTCGCGCCACAGGCGCGCAGCGCGCCTACCGTCTGTGCGGAAAAACCACATTGCGGAAAATCCGGCGTCCCTTTCATGAAGAGCACGATCGGCGCCGTCGACAACTGCGCCTTGATTCGTTCATTGACATCCATTGCTGTAAACCTCCTTAGACAGTTGAGAGCGCAGCGCGCACCGCGCGACGCCGCTCAAGTTCGCGGATCAATTCCCACTGCGCCTCGGGCGTCATACGAATCCAGCCAGCGATTTCGTCGCGAGTGCGCAGGCATCCGGCACAATGACCACTACGGTCCAGCGCGCAAATGCTGATGCAGGGCGACATGGGTCGACCCACGCGGATTTGTTCGGCAGACGTCATGTTCCCTTCCTTGGGATCAGGTCAGCAGCAGTTGCGTTGAATTATGCGGGTTGCTCCCCTATTCTTCAAACGAGTCTCGTTTTCAACCGCCGGAGAATTCTCGCCCATGAAAAATCCTCTCGACAGTGTCGGCACCACAGTCACGCTCGGCGTACTGTTCGCCATCATCGTCATGGTCCTCCCGCAAACGCCGGGCGGTGAGTTCAATCAGTTGGGTCTCGGGCGCTGGGCGCATATCGTGACCGGTATCTTCTGGATCGGTCTGCTCTATTACTTCAACGTCGCGCAGATCCCCGCGTTGGCAGCAGCCAATGCCGATCAGGGCGGCCCGGGCGGCGCCGGCATCATCAAATACGTGGCGCCGCGCGCACTGTTGTGGTTTCGCTGGATGGCTGTCGCCACCTGGCTCACCGGCGGCTGGTTGCTCGGCGGTCGTTTCATGGACGCCTTCTTGCTGCGCGAAGGCAGCGAAGTGATCGGCATCGGCGCCTGGCTCGGCACCATCATGTTGTTCAATGTGTGGGTGCTGATCTGGCCGAATCAGAAAAAAGTGATTGGCGTGGTCGAGGCCACCGCCGACGAAAAAGCCAAGGCCCGTCGCACGGCAACGCTCGCCTCACGCGTCAACTTCCTGCTCTCGTTCCCCATGCTGCTGTGCATGGGCGGCTCGTCCCACGGCCTGCCGTTCTGAGATGTGCTAGCGGGCGCGGCGGTCTCCTCGACCGTCGCGCCCCGCGCCCCCGCGCCCCGCGCTCAGCGCTCAGCGAAATACGCTGCCGGCTGCCGGATAGCGGAATATCTTTGACGGATCACCCCGCGCCACGCAGTCGGGATCCGGTTGACCGCTGACGAGCCACCACTCGTCATCACTGCTTTCCCCCGCCAACACTCGCGGGTTCTCGGCAAAGCAGGTGGCGATGAAATGTTCGGGTACGAGCAGCAGCCGGCGGGCATCGCCGGCGAGCCAACGGGCAGCATCAAACGCCTCAGCATCGCCCTCACGCCAACGCGCATGACCGAAATTCACGGTATCGCGATCGAGATACAGCAGAAACTGCTCCTTGTAGGCGAGTAGTCCGAGCTCTCGTTCGGGTGGGACTTTTGCCGACATGGCCGCGACGAACGATGAGGCCGAACGTTCCCCATTGATTTGCGGCGCGATCCCCAAACCCCAGCTGACCGTCAAGCACGCCACCACGGCTGGCCAGGCGACGATGGCACGCCATCGCGACGCCAGAATCCATGCCGCAGTCGCCGCAAGCGCAAAGACGTGCACCGCCGTCAACGAGCGTAGTTCGCTTTGTGCGACGGCTTGCTGCACACGCTCGACGCCGAGGAATGCGCCCAGCGAGACCACCACTCCGGGAATCACCAGGAGTGCCGCGAGCGCCAGCGAGAGCCGCTGCACGCCGCGGCGTGCGTACAACGCAGCGAGATGTGGCGCTGCGGCGATGGCGAGCGCCGGCAGTGCCGGCAGAACGTATACGCCACGCTTGCCGGTGCTCAGACTGAAGAACACCACCACGACCAACGACCAGATCAGCGGCAACCACGTTGCCACACGCCCGCGCCGCCAATCCTCCCGCCACTGCGGCACGAGCCAGAAAAGCAAGCCACTGAGCGGCAACCACAGGACCGGGATGACTTCGACGAGGTAGTACCACCAGGGCCGAATGTGATGCCAAGCCTGCGTATAACGCTGCACGGTCTGCTGAAAGAGCAACTCATCCCGATAGGCGACAAGATCCGGGGTGCCGACGGTGGCGACATGCCACAGCATGGGCAGAAGCCAGCAGGCGACGACTCCGAGCATGCCGACCATCACCCAGAGCCAAGTGCGCAGCGGGACCTCAAGCGAACCGAACCGACGGCCGAGCATCCAGGCGATTGGCAGCAGGACGACTGCCAGGAACCCGACCGCCTTGTCGATAATGCCGAGTCCGGCTGCGATACCGCCGAGCAGCGCGTACTGCCAGCCCGCGGCTTGCAATAGGTGCCGCGACAGCGCCCAAAGCGCGAGCGTGCAGAAGAAAATCAGCGTCGCGTCGATCTGCGCGCCTCGCGTGGTCATGACGAAATGCACGCAGCAGGCGAGTGTTACCGCAGCGAGACGCCCCGCTTCGCGGCCGTGCAAACGCCGCGCGAGGTCATAGACCAGAACCAGCGTACCCAACGAGGCCAGCATCGATGGCAGCAGAAAGCCGAATCGCAACGAGCCGGTCAATGAATAGCCGATCGCCATCAACCAAAAATGCAGTGGCGGCTTGTCTTGGTAGAGATCGCCGCCCGAGCGCGGGATTAACCAGTCACCGCTGCGCCACATGTCGAGCGCGACGCTGGCGAATCGTGGCTCATCTGCCGGCCACGGATCACGCAGACCGTATCCCGCCAGAATCAGCAACGCGAACCAACCGCCGATCCAGGCGAGATCGACGAGCGTGTCGCGTGATGCCGGACTCATGCGTCGGCCTGATGGCGTCCGGTCCGAATGAGGTAGAGATTTCGCAGGTAAACCACGAGACCGAGCCCCTGCCCTGCGATGAAGACGGGATCCTGCTTGTGGATCGCGTAGGCGAGCAGCGTCGCGCCACCTGCGAGACTGAAGTACCAGAACGCCCGCGGAATGATGCTTCGCTTGATGCGCTCGCTGGCGATCCACTGCACGACGAAGCGCATCGAGAACAGCGCCTGTCCGATGAAACCCACGATGATCCAGATGAGCGTGTCGCCGTTAGTCATGTCTCAACCCCTGAAAATTCGCAAGGCTCACGCCTCGCGGACAAGCAACCCCGATTTGAAACGCCGACGCAGCCACATCACGCCAAAGATATCGATAATGCCGACCCACAGGCGATCGAACAGACCGTACTTGGAGGTGCCGCGCTGGCGCGGCCGATGACTGACGGGCACCGAAACGACGCGCGCCCCCGCACGCAAAAACAAGGCCGGCAGGAAACGATGCATGTGATCGAAGCGCGGCAGCTCGAGGAACACGTCGCGCCGCATCACCTTGATTCCGCAGCCGGTATCGGGCGTACCGTCGCCGAGCAACCAACCCCGCACGCCGTTGGCGATGCGCGATTGCGCGTGACGCAGCCAGGTATCGCGACGTTGCACGCGATTGCCCATCACGAGCTCGGCGACGACGCGCGCCTCGAGAAGCTGCGGGATGTCTGCGGGATCGTTCTGCCCATCGCCATCGAGGGTGGCGATCCAATCGCCGCGCGCGTGACGGACACCCGAGCACACTGCAGCGCTCTGCCCGCTGCGAAAGGAATGCCGCAGCAGCCGAATACCCGGCACACCCTCATCACGCAAAGCCAGCACCGCCGCCGCCGTGCCGTCGGTACTGCCATCGTCGATGAAGATGATTTCGAAGGGCAGCGAGGCGAGTGCCACGGCGATCTCGCGCGCGAGCGGCCCGACGTTGTCGACCTCGTTGCAGACTGGGATGACCACCGAAATTTCGGGCGTCGGCGGCGTCGGAGGGAAACTCATGAACCGGTATTGTCGGCGATCGCTATGACAGCCTCAAGGACGCAAGCGCCAACGTTTGTGCGACCACGGCCAGTCGGCAGGCGATTGACGAATCTGCCGCTCGACGCGGCGCGCATAACGCTCAGTGAGTTCGCCTGACTCGAGTGGCTCGCCTGCCTTCGCCAAGCATTCGAAGTTCGCGAGATACCGACCGCGCCCCGTGCGCTCGATGGTCACGAAGAACACCGGGTAGTGCATTGAGGTGGCGATCACATCGGCGCCCATGAAGAATGCGGTCTCGCGATTGAGAAAATGCGTCCAGTGGCGTCGCTCACTCGCCACGGGCT
>JBILGD010000008.1:0-41480 GCA_044351225.1 Steroidobacteraceae bacterium | reverse complement strand
CCCGCCTCAGCCGTCGCGTCCTGCGCGACGGCCCCGCCTGAGGTCGTGGCGACTGCCACGCCGACCGCGGCCGCAATGAACCCTTTTGTAATCGTTCTCATGTCGATTTCTCCCAATGTTCTAAGGTGCGTGCTGCGCCACACTCTCCGAAAAAACTAGACCCATTTCGGAGGCCGTGCATGCATTCGATGGATGGCGGAGGGCTCATCATCTATGGCACGCGCGCCGGTCGTACGCTCACAATAAGGTAATGATCGACTCGATGCGCCGCCTGCTCCTAACGCACGCGCCCGCAGCCGCGGCGTGGAGCGCCTTTGCTGCTCCCGCAGCGACTCACGCGGCCGAGGCCGGCGTGGACGAGGGCGTTTCGGCCGCCGACGATGGTTTCATCACCTTCGCCGACAAAAACGAAAAATTCAAAGCGCTGTTTCGTCTCGAGCGTGATCTTCGCGATGAGGGCATCACCCTCAGCACCTACCAGTTCATCACCTACGCGCTGGTCCATGGGCAGCGGCCGCAACCGATCGTGCGTTGGGAGGGGATGGAGTTTTCCTATTTTCGCAGGATCACCGGGCTGACCTGGCGGATCCACGCACACAATCTCAGCTATCCGCGGGATCTGCACACGGGCGAGTTCACCTCACGAGTGCGAAATCCGTTCACGGATTCGATGATCGATATCGAACCGATGAAACTGCTCGACGATCCGGGCGTGCTGCACGGACCCAAAGGGTACCTGCCGCTCGATGCCAAAACAGTCAATTGGCTCGACACTTATCACGTGCTGCGCACTGAGGGACCGCTCATCAAGTCCGAGCATATTCGACCGACGCCCGATGGTTGGCCGGCGATGTTCATCGAAAGCTCCTGCAGCACGGTTTCGCGAAAAGATTTCTTTGACCCGTCCGTGACGGCGTTGCCTTATCAGACATCGGGTTTTTATGTATTCCCTTTTCCTGCCTGGATGAAAATGGGCGATCAACCCGGCCACATGATTGGTGCGTGGAGCGGACGTCGTGCGGTCAACGGTACGCGCGACTTGCCAAGGACATTTCGCGAACGGGTTGGGCGAGAGAATCCCGAGTTGCTCGAGCCTCGATGGCGCGAGCTCGACCAGCCATTGTCGGCGGTGTTGCAGCAGGCCATTGCGTCATGAACCGCCGGGATCTGCTGCCTGCGATCATGGCCGGCATGGCTGCGGGCGGGGCGGGGATCACAATGCCGAGTGCCGCGGCGGCGACGCCGCGTCGTGCGCAGTCACTGTCGCAATTCATGGCGCTGGATCCCATCGAAAATTTTCGGCAGGCGATGCGATTGCAGCGCAGCCTCGAAGACGCCGATGACATTCTCCATTGGTATCACTTCATCATGGTGGCGGTGCCGCTCAATGCGACACCGAAGCCGGTGGTGCGCTGGGAGGGCATCGAATTTTCACGCCACGAGACCATCGGCGAGAATCGGTACCGGATGCATGGTCACAACCTCTCTTTCCCGCGTGATCTCAAAAGTGGGGCGTTCGTTGCCGAGGTCCTTAATCCGGTGAGCGGCAAGACCGTCGCGGTACCGCCGATGGCACTGACTCAAGATCCGGGTCTCGTACGCTCGCCGTTTGGCGTTATCACACTCGACAAGCCGTCGTTGCCGCCGCGGCCGGATTACAAAGTGCTCCGGCGAGAAAACGATTTCGTCAAAGTAGATGGCATTCGCGTGCCGCCGGATACCTGGCCCGTGACCTTTCTCGAGATGGGCACCGAAGCGGCGCCCGCGGCGCTGTTTGATGATCCCGCACAAACCTGGCTGCCGACCGAGGTATCCGGTGCCTACGTGTTTCCGTGGCCGGCATGGATGCAAATGGGCGATGCGCCGGGTCATATGTTTGCTGCGTGGAGCGGCTGCAAGCTGCGCTCCGTCGACGAGTTGCCCGAAGAATTTCGCCAGCGTGCGGCGCGCGACTTCCCGGAATTGTTACGCGTCGATCGACGGGCCTTCGAGCGCGCTGTTCCTGATCTGCATCCGGGCTGACGGTGCGCCCGCTCATTACTCTGCTGTGCGCCGTCGTGTTCGGTGGAGCGATCACCACCCAACAGGCCGACGCTGTCGCGCCCGAGAGCATCCGCGATTGCACCGATTGTCCCGAGCTTGTATCGATCCCCGTCGGTGAGTTCGTGATGGGCGCGGATATCGAAGAACCGCGACGGCTCGAACTGCCGGAGTTCTGGGCCACACGCGAGCAACCCAAACATCGAGTGCTCATACAACGCGCGTTCGCCCTCGGGAAATATGAACTGACGCGCGCTGAGTTTGCCCGCTTTGCCGCAGAGACCGGCTATTCACCCGAGCCAGGATGCTGGCACTTCATCGGCACCGAGTGGCTGTTCGATCAAACGCGAAGCTGGCGGGATGCGAAGATCGACGAGACGGATGCGCATCCCGTGACTTGCATCAATTGGCATGACGCATCCGCCTATCTCGAATGGTTGAGTCGCAAAACAGGACAACGCTATCGCTTGGCGAGTGAGGCGGAATGGGAGTACGCGGTTCGGGCAGGGACGAGCACCGCCTACTGGTTTGGCGATGATCCGGCGCGTATCTGCGAATTCGTGAATCTGGGCGATCTCGATACGCAAGATCGATTTCGCTGGCATGAGACAAAGATCAAATACGACAAGATGAGCGACTGGAAGGGTCAGTCATGCCGGGACGGGTATCCGACCTTGGCGCCGGTCGCGGCGACCGTGGCCAATCCTTTCGGACTGCACGGCATGCTGGGCAACGCGAATGAATGGGTGGCCGATTGCTGGAACGATGATCATCGCAGTGCACCAGGTCATCAGGCTGCGCGGCTGACCGGCGCGGATTGCGGACTACGGGTCATGCGCGGTCAAGGCTGGACAGCGGTTGCGGCAAGCACGCGCGCGGCCTTCCGTCTGAAGATGAATGCGACCGATCGTCGCTTCACTTTCGGCTTTCGCGTCGCGCGCGATCTTTAGCGCGATACCGGCCTCGAGAGCACTTGGCGGATCTCCTCAAGTGCGGCGGGATCCTCGATGGTGGCGGGCACTTCGTGCGGTTGCTCATCGGCGATGGCGCGCATCGTGGCGCGCAGCACTTTGCCGGAGCGTGTCTTGGGCAAGCGCGCGACGATATGGCAGCGCTGGAAACTCGCTACGGGTCCCACTTCGTCACGAACGCGTGCGACGAGTTCGCGGGTGATGTCCTGCGGTGAAGATGTGACCCCTGCCTTGAGCACGACGAGTCCGATCGGCACGGTACCTTTCAGTTCATCCGCGATCCCGATCACCGCGCATTCGGCCACGGCAGGGTGACCCGCCAGCGCTTGCTCGAGTTCGCCGGTCGACAGGCGATGCCCCGCCACGTTGATCACGTCATCGATGCGGCCCATGACGAACACATAGCCGTCCTCATCGAGATAACCGCCATCGCCAGTGCTGTAGTAGCCGGGATGTTCGCGCAGGTAAGCGCTGCGAAACCCTTCATCGTTGTTCCAGAGGGTTGGCAAGCATCCCGGCGGCAACGGCAGGCGGACAGCGAGCGAGCCTTGCTGATGAGTGCCGAGTACTCGACGCGCGGCATCGAGCACGACGATGTCGAAACCGGGTACCGGGAGAGTCGGGCTGCCGGCCTTGATCGGCAGGGTCTCGAAGCCCAAACCATTGGCGACCATCGGCCAACCGGTTTCTGTTTGCCACCAATGATCGATCACCGGCACGCCTAGCGTCTCGCTCGCCCAGCGCACGGTATCGGGATCGGCGCGCTCACCGGCGAGGAACAAGGCGCGAAGTGACTGCAGCTTGCTCGCCTGCATATGTTGACCCCGCGGATCTTCGCGCTTGATGGCGCGGATGGCGGTTGGCGCCGTGAAGAGTGTCGCGACACGATACCGTTCGACGATGCGCCAATAGGCTCCGGCGTCGGGGGTACCGACCGGCTTGCCTTCATAGAGCAAGGTCGTGCAGCCCTGCACCAAAGGTCCGTAGACGATGTAGGAATGACCGACGACCCAACCGATGTCGGAGGCCGCCCAAAAAGTCTCACCTGCCGCCGTGGCGTAGATATGTTGCATCGACCAGGCGAGCGCGACGAGATAGCTGCCCGTATCGCGCACCACGCCTTTGGGTTTGCCCGTCGTACCCGAGGTGTAAAGGATGTATAGCGGTGCAGTGGCAGCGACGGGAACAGGCGGCACCTGCGGCGCGTCACGCACAACATCCTGCCAATCGAGATCGACTCCGGGACGCAGCGTTGCCGGTGATTGTTCGCGTTGCAGCACGATGCAGTGCCGCGGTTGATGCTTCGCCAACTGCAGTGCCCGAACGAGCAACGCGTGGTAGTCAACGATGCGACCGGGTTCGAGCCCGCATGAGGCCGCGAGTATCAAGCGAGGCTGTGCGTCATCGATCCGCGCCGCGAGCTCCGGCGCTGCGAAGCCACCGAAGACCACCGAATGGATTGCGCCGAGACGGGCGCAGGCGAGCATCGCGAAGACCGCCTCGGACACCATCGGCATGTAAATGACGACTCGATCACCCGCGGTCACGCCGAGTTGTTGCAGCGCACCGGCAAGCCTTGCGACCTCGTCACGCAACTCCCGATACGTATGGCGCCGTTCGCTGCCAGTCATGGCGCTGACATGGATCAGCGCGGCCTGTTCACCGCGGCCTGCTTCGATGTGCCGATCGACCGCGTTGTAGCACGCGTTGAGTTCGCCATCGACGAACCATCTGCCCGAAGGTGAATGCGTTGTATCGCAACCGATAGACGGTGCACGAAGCCATGAAATGGCGGTTGCGGCATCAAGCCAAAAGACCGACGGGTCCTCTTGCCAACGTGCGAACGCTTGTCGCTGCGTTGTCATGGCCGGGAACCGGCTTCAAGGGTATTCATGGCGCGCAAGCCGGGAAATCCGAGCTTCACCAGTATCGCGCCGCTGACCAGCAAGAGTGCGGGTGCCGCCATCAATGAATAGCGAACCATTTCGGGCGAACCGAATACCTGATCGGTGAACAGCGCGACAATCAGCGGGCCTCCCGCTTGTCCGACGATATTGGCGATCAAAAGATAGACGGCAACCAGCAGTCCACGCATGCGGGCGGGACAAATCACCGGAATCAGCGCAGGACCTGCGCCGAAAGCCATGGTGCCGAAGAACACCGCAGGTGCAAGCAGGGCGATGGCGACATATCCGTCATCGACGGCGGGGAAGGCGAGCACGAAGGGCAGGGTGGCGATGGCCGAGAACATCACCGTCCGCAGATGTCCGTCACGCAGACCTCGCGTCTGCAGTTGATCGGCAATGAAGCCTCCTGCGATGACACCGCCTGTTCCGCAGAAAAGAAAAATCAGTCCGTACGCATAGCCGATTTCTGGTGCGGTCCAACCGAGGTTGCGTATGAAGTGTGCAGGTACCCAGGCACCGAGACAGAACTGAACGGCCGCCAAGACCGAGACCCCGCCGAACACCGCGGCGAAAACGCCGGCGTTGCGGGCCACGAAAGCGAAAACCTCCGCAAGCGCGGGTTTTTCTGCCAGCGGAATGGCACTCGAGGATTGACGCCGCGCGGGCTCCTTGATGGTAAGCAAAAAAATCAGTGCCACGAAGATGCCGGGGAGTGCGGCGATGACGAAGGCGGCTTCCCAAGGCTGCATGACACCGATCAACGGCAGTGAGACGACATCTTGCTTATCAAGCATGGCGATGACGAAGCCACCAGCAAGCAGCGCGACGCCCGAGCCGAAAAACGTCGATCCCGTGAAAACGCTGATTGGCAGCGAAACGCGCTCCGGTTTGAACAGATCGGCAAGCATGGAGAATCCGGAAGGCGTGAGCGTTGCTTCGCCCACGCCGACGAACATGCGGGCGATGAAGAGTTGCCAGAAGCTGCGGGCGAGTCCGCAAGCCGCGGCGGCCACCGTCCAGATCAGGATGCCGATCGAAATGATCCAGCGGCGATTCGCCGTATCTGCCAGTCTGCCAAGCGGTACTGCCGTGACGGCATAAAACAAGGCGAACGCGAGCCCCTGCAGGAGACTGATTTCCGTATCCGTGATGGCAAGATCGACTTTGATGTCCTCGACCAGCAAGTTGATGATCTGCCGGTCGACGAATGCGATCATGTTGCATAGACAAAGAATTGCAACGACATACCAGCCGTAGGCAGCGCTCGACCAGGGCTGATGATCAGTGCTCGCCTCGTTCATCGCTCGGTACCTGCATGGCGATCCTCAAGGATCATGGCTGAGGCTTTTTCCGCGATCATCAGGGTCGCGGCATTCGTATTGGCCGAGACGATCAGCGGCATGATCGAGGCGTCGGCAACACGCAAGCCGGCGACATCGCGTACCTTCAGTCGGGGATCGACGACTGCGTCGGTATCTATGCCCATGCGACAGGTTCCTACCGGGTGGTATCCCAGAAAGCTCGTGCGTCGAACATGCTCGCGCCACGCATCATCGTCTAGGGTGGCGGGACCCGGCAGATATTCGCCACGCATGAACGGTGCGAAGGCGTTGGTCTGCAGCAGTCGTCGCGCAATCTTGCAGCCGGCGATCTGTCGACGCAGGTCATCCTCGTCGGCGAGCAGCTGGTACGAGATGCGGATCGGCGAAGCAGGGTTGGCATCGCGAAGCGTGAGATGCCCGCGAGCGCGCGGTCGGCAGGTATTGACCACAATCGAGACGGCAGGTCCCGCGTACGGCAGTATGCCGCGTTCATCGAACGAGAAAGCAAACGGTCCAAAGAGCATTTGCAGATCGGGTCGCGGCTCATCGGGCGAGGAGCGCAGAAAAGCGACCGCATGCGGATAAGGGCTCGAGGCGGGCCCGCGTCCGGTGAAGGCCCAGTAAATCGCGTTGCGCAACATTCGTAGCGGTGTTGCGTCCATGTTGTAGGTGCGCAGGTTCACGTGCGCACATACCACGGAATTGGGGTGTTCCTGCAGGTTGGCGCCGACGGAGGGGCGGTGCAGGCGGGCGCGAATGCCGAGCGCAGCGAGCGCGGCAAGATCACCGATACCCGAATGCATGAGAATTTTTGGTGAGCCGAGCGCGCCGGCCGACAAGATGACTTCGCCGCCCGGCTGCAGCATGAATGGGCGCGTTCGTGTCTGGACACCGACGCATCGGGATTCGCCCTGCGCGAAGAGCAGTTCCTCGACATCGATCCCGGTCAGGACGGTCAGATTGCGACGATTGCGTATCGGCGCGAGAAAAGCGCGTGCACTGCTGCATCGCCAGCCTTTGCGCTGCGTGACCTGCGGTGGCGAGACGCCCTCCTGCGAGGCACCGTTGTAGTCATGATTGATGGGCAGCCCGTGTTCGTCGGCCGCTTGCAGAAAGACCTCGCCGAGCGGATGCGTGGTCCGCAAGCGCGACACGCTCATCGGGCCATCGTGTCCGCGCAACCCGCTTGACTCGATGGCGGAGTTCTCGATGCTACGGAACGCCGGCAGCAGGTCCTCGAAGCCCCAGCCGGCATTGCCGAGCGCTGCCCAGCCGTCGAAGTCCTCGCGTGCTCCGCGAACGAACAACATGCCATTGATCGAACTCGAACCGCCGAGTACACGACCCGCTGGCCAAAGATCGACTTTTCCGTTTCGCGATTCGTCCGGGTCGGCGAGCAGACACCAGTCGTAGCGAGGATTGCCGACAGCCTTGATGAGCGCTGCGGGCACATGGAGATAAGGCGAGCGATCCGCGGGGCCAGACTCAAGCAGCAAGACGCGAATCGCGGGATTGGCCGTGAGACGATTGGCCAGCACGCAGCCGGCCGAGCCCGCCCCGACGATGATGTAATCCCAGGCATCCATCGAATACCCCCAATACCCGGCGCAGTGTCGCTCCGCGTATCGTAGCCAAGCCAATCATTTCCGGTGCACAATCCATGCATCGACCGCATCGCAGCGGATAACGGCCGGAAACGGGGGTTTGCAAGCCGTCATGGAACTGCGCCAACTTCGTCATTTCGTCGCCGTCGTCGACTGCGCCAATCTCTCGCGGGCAGCCGAGCGTGTGGCGATCAGTCAGCCTGCGCTCACGCGCAGTATCAAGAATCTAGAAGATATTCTCGGCGTGGAATTGCTGGAGCGAAAACCGCGCGGTGTGGCAGCGACCGAGGCCGGGCTTGCGCTCTATCACCACGCGCAGATCGTGCTGAACGCCTGCCAGCGACTGACGCGCGAAGTCCGCGAACTCGAGCGCGGCGTGACCGGCACGGTATACGTCGGCGTCGGATCCATGTTCGCCACGCATATCACGGCCAACGTGGCGCAGAATCTTGCGCAGGTGCATCCGCGACTGGCGATGGTGGTCACCGACGGTTTCTTCGAAGAGTTGCTGCGTCGCATGCAGGATGGTCGGTTGGATCTGATCTTCTCAAACTTTCCCCAGGTTGCGGTGTCGGCGGACTTCGTGCTCGAGCCGTTGATCAGCGTGCGCTCGGTGGTAATGGCTGGACGCAGTCATCCACTCGCGCGACGGCGCGCCGTCAACCGTGCGGATCTCGTCCCTTATCGCTGGGTCATCGCCGATCAGCCGCACGCCCAAGACAGCTTCGAGCGTTATTTTTCCGAAGAGGGACTGCCCGCCCCGCGCGATATCTTTCGTACCAACTCGCTGAATTTGATGATGTCGCTCGTACGCAGCGGAAAATTCCTGAGCCCGCTGCCGCAGCATCTCATTGCCGGCAGATCTGCCGAGGGCGAAATCCTGGCCTTGCCCGTGGAGGCGGCGATCGAACGACAGGCGGGGCTGATCTACCGCGCAGGCGCCGGTTCACGGCCTGCGGTCGAGCATGTCCTCGCCGAGTTTCGCAAGGTCGCTCGGCCGTCACCCTGAAGGCTGGGTGCCCTTGGCCGCCGCGAGGCTTTTTGCGAAGACGTCGTATTCATTGACGTCGGCCTTGCGAGTGCGTGTCCAGCGTGTGGCGAAGCCCCGTGGATAATCCAGGTCGCTATCACGACGACCGTCCTCCGACCAGACGAGCGGACAGAGCGGGCCGTCAGGACGCTCGCCGGCAATCATTTCGTCGAAGCTTATACCGGCGAGATTGACGCAATCGGGTCGTGGATCCCAGCGGATGTCATCGCCGAACACGCGAACGGATACGGCGATGCGCCAAAAGTCCTCGGGATTGCCACCGGAGTAATGCAGCGTCCACGGATGCACGATCAGCAGATCGCCGGGTTCCATCTCCCAGCGAAGAAATCGGTATGCAGGATCGTTACGCCAGGGCTCGCAGTCGACATGGGGTACGCGGTCATCCGGCTTGATCATCTTGCGAGCATTCGGCGAAAACAACCAGTAGCGCACATCCTGGACATGGGTACCGGCGATGCACTCCAGAGAGTTTTCGCGCGTGATTCGCGTCAGGGGCATCCAGAGCGAGGGCACCATCTTGCCACTGACTGGCCAGCCCATTCGGTCCGTATGCCAGATGGTCCGTTCGGCCGAGCGCGGCGGTTTGGCAAAGATTTCATCGAAGAAAAAATGCGCTTCGCGTGAGCCCATGACCCGACAGGCCGCCTCGGCGAGCGGACCCTCGAAGGCGAGCTCGCGAAATTCGGGGATGGTTCTTGCCATGTACCGACCTGGGTAGGAGGGCAGCAGGCCGAAATCTTCCTTGTCCGCGGCAAGCCGCATGGCGACGGGCAGGAGCCGATCGATCCAGTCCGCGTTGCAGACGCCTCGCAACAGGACGCAACCGTCGCGTTCGTAGGTGGCAATGTCTTCTGCGGTGATCGGGTTTTGCGGGCTGCGGTTGAGCGCCATGGGGATGATCCTGCTCGATGACTGTCAGCCGCCATTCAACCAAATTCGTCCGACTTCGCGACAATCGAATTTTCGCTGACTGCCATAACGGCTGCGCATGGTTGGAGCGGTACAAAGCATTGGTTTGACGCCCTCGCGATCGTGAAGAATCCTGCCGATGAAGAACGGTATTTCCATGATCGCGGGCGGTCGTCGGGTGTCGATCGGCCATGCGGAACTCCATGTCGAGGAGCATGGTGATGGTCCGCCCTTGTTGCTGGTCGCGGGGCTCGGCGGCAGCGGACGTTTCTGGCACGCGCAGATTGCGGATTTTTCCCGAGAGTTTCGCGTAATCCTGCATGACCACCGCGGGGTCGGCCGCTCGGGACCCGGCCCGCTGATCTCCAATGCCGGCGAGATGGCCGACGATTTGTTACGGCTCATGGACGTGCTGCAGCTTGAGCGGGTACACCTCGTGGGCCACTCCACAGGAGGCGCCATCGGGCAGCACATCGCCCTGCGTGCCCCCGAGCGGCTTGCATCGCTCGTATTGAGTGCGAGTTGGGCGGGGCCGACGCCACTTTTTCTGCAAACGTTTCACACGAGGCGCGACATCCTCATCAACTCGGGGCCGCTCAACTATCTGATGGTGGGTACGCTGTTGGCGACGCCGGCGTGGTACTTGCACGATCGTTTCAAGGACACCCAATCTTTTTTCGAAACGCGGATGGCGGAGTTTCCCGGCCTCGAGATCGAACTGGGCAGGCTTAATGCCGTGATGTCGCACGATCTGCGTCATCGCCTGAATGAGATCCGCGTGCCGACCTTCGTGATCGGTGCGCGAGATGATCAACTGACACCCTCGACAATGTCGGAAGAGCTCGCGCAGCGCATTGCCGGAGCGCGTATGGGTCTACTGCGCGAGGGCGGACACTTCTGCCCGCAGACCGTGACGGCCGAATACAATGCCGCGGTGCTCGATTTTCTTCGCGAGCAGCGCGCACGCGACGAGGGGGACGAAACATGGCGTTCGACACCGCAGGCGAGCCGCGCTCGATGATCAGTGGTCCCGAAGAGGGCCACTCCCTTTGGCAGCCATTGCCTTCACGCGGCTATGTCACCGTCAAGTTTTCGCCGCAGAACACCCCATACGAGGATTTCTCCGCTGGCCTGCAGCTGTTGCCGCCGGGCTGTCATGTCCGCGAGCACGGTCATTTGCAGAATCATGAGCTCGTCTTTGTGCATGAGGGTTGCGGTACCGTCACGATCGACGATGTCACGAGCCCGCTCGAGCCGGGCTCGGCCGTACTCTTTTGTCGTAACTCCCGTCATCGCATCGACAATACCGGTCAAACGGACATGAAGCTGTTTTGGGTGTTCATGCCGCCGGGACTTGAGGACTGGTTCAACGCCATCGGCAAACCGAGGCGAGCCGGTGAACCCATGCCGGAGCCGTTCGCACGTCCGGATGATGTGGCTTCGATTCTCGAGCGCATGCGTTTCATGCCGCCTCGGGGTTAACGTTGCGTTTGCTCGCCCGCTCCGACATCGAGCGACTGCTGGGCTATCGGCAGTGCATCGATGAGATGCGCGCGGCGATGATCACGACCTCGCAACGCGATTGTTCGCTGCCCCTGCGACAGTTCATGCCAGTGCCGAGACGAAGCGGAAAGCTTGGTTTGATGCCGGGCTATCTCGGCGGCGGTGAGGATTGTTTCGGGGTCAAGATCGTCTCGAAATTCGAGCGACCGGCCGATGATCCGCACGGTTCGCATGTCGGCGCGGTGCTGCTGTTCGCCGCCGATACTGGCTTGCCGCTGGCGCTGCTCGAGGGCGGGACGTTGACGGCTATCCGGACCGCTTCGATGACAGCAGCGGCCACGGATGCGCTCGCGGGCGTCGAGGCGCGCCATCTGCTGATCGTCGGTGCAGGTGAAGAAGCCTGGCACCACGCCCGTGCGTTGTTATGTGTTCGGCCGTTTGAAACCGTCTCGATCTGGGCGCGTAATCCCGATCGCGCGGCCCGACTCATCGATCGGCTCACCGCAGTGTCGCTACCGAGCGGTGCGCTCAATACGCCGCGCTGGTGCGTTACTGATGATCTTGCCGACAGCGTTGCAGCCGCCGAGGTGATCTGCACGGTGACTTCGGCAAAGGAGCCATTCATCCGCGGCGAGTGGTTGCGATCCGGGCAGCACATTAATCTGGTCGGTTCAGCTATCCCGACCACTGCCGAGGTGGATGATCTTGTGGTGAGTCGCAGCCGATTCTTCGTCGATTATCGCGAAGCCGCGTTTGCTGCCGCCGGCGAGCTGCTCGGTGCCATGTCGCGCGGTGTGGTCACCGCAGCGCACGTCTGCGGCGAGATCGGCGAGGTCTTTGCCGGGTCGCTCACCGGTCGCGGTCATGTGGATGACATCACCGTCTACAAGTCTTTGGGCGTGACCACCCAGGATCTTGCCGCCGCCATGCGAGTGTGGCGCGAGGCCGAGCGCGAAAACATCGGTAGCGTCATCGACATGATGCTCTAGGGTTCGACAGAATCGACACGCGGATCATTCAAGGGAGACACGACAATGACGATCCAGAAGAAGACCGGCATATTGCGTAATCGCCGCCAGTTCATCGCAACTGCGGGCACAGCGGCACTTGCGCCCGCCGCCATGGCAGCTGTCTCGACGGCATCGTCGCGGCCGCGTATGTCGAATGATGCGCTGCGCGCCTTGTTCAAAGACCCGGTCTGGAATCGCGAGACCACCGCTCGCCTCGAAGCGGATACCGCGCCCGGAAAGTTCGTTAACGGTTATGTGACTGGTACGGTGTGCGGCGTGCGCGATGGTGAGCCGGTTCGTCCGCTGTTCGGCTTCGAGGTGTTTTCGGCGCTGCGTGTGATCAAGCAGGCCAATGGGTCTTACCAGAGATTGTGTCGTGAGTTGGTCTTCTATCGTGACCTGAAGACCGGCGAAATGATGGATACCTGGTTGAATCCGTACACCAACGAAGAAGTACGCGTGGTCGATGTCGCCAACGATCCCTTCAATTACGTGATCTCCGAGTACTACCCCGACCCGCCGAATTATGGCGGTCTGAATACCGTGATGCCGCCGCGTCGCCCTTTTCTGCGCGATTGGGCGTTGCTTCGCGATGATATGGTGATCCTGCAGAGCGACATCCACCTCTATTACCGCAACGCACTCGATCCGGCAGTTTGGCCGCGCGAGTCTGCGGGCCCCATGAATCGCGTCTCGGAACTCTTCCGTTACCAGATTCGTCGGGACGACATCGAAAATACCGAGCTCACGCATTTGCCCCATACGGGTGTGTGGAATCGCGTTACGCCTTGGCTGCCCTGGATGCTGATGGGTCAGGCGCCCGGCCACATTCTTTACTCTGGTACGTTCTCCTCGATATCCGGGATCGAGGCAGTGCCGCCAGCGGTGGCCAAGCGGGTGCTCGAGCGCTATCCGCAGTATCAAGTTGCCCCGGAGAAGTGGGTTGACCCCAGTCTGTCGAGTCTCGAGAACTATGTGCGGACGCAGAAGCCTGCGCCGCTCAAAAAATAGCTGTGATCAAAAATAGGCGTCAGTAGAGCAGGCTCTCGGCGCGCCGCTTGCTGAAGGCTTCGAGTTCGTTTCGCCAGGACGACTCGAGGCCTTCGCTCGTGGCGCTGGACTGCAGACCGTCGACCGCCTCGCTCGCTCCCCAATGTCTGGCGACATAAGCACGCTCGCCAATTTCGAGCCGAGCGGGATACAGCCGGTGCAGCACACCAAGAATTTGCAGCGCCGTGTGCAGCGGCTGATAGGCTCGAGCGTCAATCAGCCGTAATCGAACGCCTGACAGCGATTGATTGGCGAACTTGCCGTAAAAAGGGCGCACCGCAACCGGCTGAAATTCGACTCCCGGCAGGCCAAGCGCATTCAACGCTTGCGCCAGACGGGTACCATCAATGAAATCTGCAGCAATCAGTTCGAACGGCATGGTTGAGCCCACGCCATCACTCAACTTCGGGAAACTCGCAGCCAGCATCCCGGTCGTGATGTAGAGATGGGCCTGCAGCGGATGCGGAATATGCGGCGATGTGATCGTCCAGGCGAGACCCGTATCCGCCCAGATCATGTCGCGTCTCCAGCCACGCATCGGCACGATCTGCAGTTCGCAGTCGATCGACAACTCTTGCCTGAAGTATCGAGCGATCTCGCCCATGGTCATGCCATGCGAGATGGGCACCGGACCCCAGCCGATGAAGTTATACCACTCGGCGCGGATGACAGGCCCCTCGAAACGCAGGCCGCCGAGGGGATTAGGCCGATCGAGGATGACGAGAGGCTTGCGGTGCGCAGCACAGGCGCGCAGGGCTTCGCCCATGGTCGAGATGTAAGTGTAGGTACGCGAGCCGACATCCTGCAGATCAAGCAACAGCACATCGATGTCGGCCAAAGATTCTGCAGTGGGCTGACGACTCTTGCCGTAAAGGCTGGTGACCGGCAGCCCGGTCACCTTGTCGGTCTCGTCACCGACCGGATCGCCCGCCGGCACATCGCCACGTATACCGTGCTCGGGCGCATAAAGCCTGACGAGTTGCACACGTTCGTCGGCGGCGAGTCGATCAACGGTGGGGATGAGCTTGCCGTCCACACCGGAAGGGTTGGTGATAAGTCCGACTCGTTTACCTTCGAGCTGGCGCAGGTGCGGACTGTCTTTCTCGAGCAGGACGTCGATGCCGAGGGTGACCGGCGCGGCGGCGAGAACGCCGCCCGCAAGCGCACAGCAGGCCGCCGCCAGAATCCGGAGGAGTCGCGTCACGCAGAGCAGCGCTGAGGAGGGTACGGTCAGGGTGTGCCTGGCACGACCTTGAAGCCGAGCTGCTGGTAAATGCCGGCCACGTCCGAGTTGCCCCAACGCTCGACCACGCGACCGTTCTCGAAGCGATAGATGTCGGTCGCTGTCGTCACGTAGGCTTTGCCGGTCGGCGCATTGCCCGCGACGCCCGTGGCATCGTTGCTGCGTAGCGTGGTGCGCACGACGATAAAATCGTCCGCACAAAGAATAAGTTCGTCATCGAGCACGCGCTCGGGATTATTTTTCTTCGAGGCGGACCACATTGCCGCCAGCTGCTTGGAGTTGACCTTGCGCGCGCCACTGCCGCCGGTATCGGTATTGTGCGAGATCACCTCGGGCGCATAGAACTCTTCGACACGCGATGCATCGCGCTCCATGAACAGCACCTTATGGATCTGCAGATAAGTAGCGAGATTCTTCTCGTCACCTTTGCAGGCGATAGTCGGGTTGGCGGCGAACAAGGCGGGCGTCGCCAGGCTTGCCGCGACTACAGCCAGAATCGTTGTTTTACGCATGATGGTTCCCCCGTCTGAATTAACGATGAATGAGATCAGAAGTCGATACGCCGAACGGTATTGTCCACGGCACAAGTCACGAGCAACGCACCGTCAGTCGTGACCGCAAGTCCAGTGGTGGTATCCGCCGAGAAATGAAAGCCAGCGAGCGATGTTGGCAGATCGGTCGCGATAATGCTGTGCGCGCTGCGCGCAGAATCTATGGCCACGATCCGACCTAGAGTCTGCTCGAGTACTGCGATACGGCCATCGCGCAGCCGCGCCACCGCGGAGGGCGTCACCAACCCCTCGCCGAGCACGCGCTTTGTGCCCGTGGCAAGTTCGATCTGCAGCACGCGTCCGCTGCCATGTTCCGTGACGAGGACTGCAGCGTCACCATCGAGTGCCACCGCTACGGGTTGCGCGAGGCCAGTGGCGATCGCTGTGAGTTGGTCGTCCCTGATGCGAATCAGACGACCTGTGCCGGCGTCGGCGACGATGATGTCATCGTCACGCGTGAGTACGAGGCCGCGAGGCGCCGTGAAGTTCGTGATCTCGGCGACGATGGCGTCGCTGCGTCGATCGATGACGCGGACACGCGGCGTGCCCGAGTAAGTGAAGGCGATATAACGATCGTTGGCCGCCACCGCCGAGGACATGCCGCGGCCGCCAACCCACGGCGGACGAATGACCGTACCGTCCTGCGGATCGACGAAGCGATAGCCGAAAGGATCGGCCACCAGCAGCATCTCGCGGCCCTCGTAAGTCGCCATCGTGGCACCGAGTGCGACGGTGAAGCGGCCATCGACGAGCCGGCGCGTTGTACCGCGGCGAGGATCGAAGACCAGCACGCGACTGTCGGCCACGCTCGGCAAATAAATCAGGCCGTCGGGACCGAGCGTCACGTTGTCGATCACGTCGGGGAAGGTCGCGAGCAAGATGTTGCGACCGGAGCGCAGGTCGGTGCGCCACAGTTCGCCTTTCATGTAATCGATGCTGACCAAGCTGCCGTCACGCCGATCGACTTTGACTGCGGCCGGCGAACCGAGTCCCTCGGCGACCACGCGATGTTCGCCGCTGGCGACGTCGATGGCGACCAGCTTGTCTGAACCGAAGGCCGGTGCGTACAACACGCCGTCCGCGGCAAAATCAAAGCCGTTCAAGGGGCCACGACCCTGCGATACGCGACGCGGTGGGCGTTGTCCGGTGACATCAAGTTCCCACAGGGCATCGTCGCCCGCACGACTCTGCGCGGTGAACAGGCGGCCGTCATCGGTGAACGCGACCGGATTGACGCGCGGGACATCGACGAGCAGAACCTCGAGTCGACCATCGGGGCGCCGGATCCGCAGTTCACCGGAGCGTTGCGCTGTCCAAGCCATGATGCCTGCCGCCGGCGTACCGGCGGGACCGAAGGCGATGTCATCCGCCTCGCCGAACGGTGCACTCACGGGGTAGGTGACTGCGCCAGTACGAGTATCGATGCGGTAGATGCGACGGCTGTAAACGCTGGTTCCGTAGAGCGCGCCATCGGGCCCGAAGGCCATACCTTCGATGGCGTGCAGCGGCGCGGCCGGCACGAGTACGCTGACGCGCGGCGCTGCAGCGAGCGGCGTTACGGCGAACGACGCCGCGACGAGCAACGCTGCTGCGTACGGCAGCCCCGCAGCCCACGCCAGCGCGCGCTTGGTCATGCGAAGTCGATGAGTTCCTTGCCGAGCAGACGACCCAAAGAAATCGCCGGCATCACCGACATGCCGCCCGGCAGGCCTTTGCCCATGACTGTGCCCATGCCGAGCAGTTCACCTGCGGCATAAAGGTTGGGGATCACCGAGCCGTCGCGACGGATCAGACGCAGGCGATCATCGACGGCCACGCCCGCGTAACTCAAAAGATTCCAGCTGTGGGTTTCAACGGCATAGAAAGGCCCACCCGTGATCGGGGCCGGCATGTAGCGTCTGCCGAGGACATCCCGTCCCTGTTCGCGACCGCGGTTGTAGTCGGCGACGGTGGCGATGAGACCCTGTGGGTCGATGCCTGCAGACTGTGCGAGCGCCCCGAGATCGGCGCCGCGGTGGAAGCCCTGCACTCCCGTGGCAAAAGCGTTCTCGGTATCCGCATCGGTCCAGGGACCGGAGAAACCGCCGCGCACGAGTGCGGGCGCAGCCTTGCGGATCGGCTCGTCGAAGATGAACCAGCAGCGCTCGTTGGGCAGCGCAGCCAGCGCTTGTTCGTAGGCATCGTGGCTCGCGATGTCTTCCTGCAAGAAGCGTCGACCATTTGCGTCGACCAGAATTTCCCAGGGCGGACGCTCGGGTGGGAAATGGCGTGCCATGGCACGAATCGAGGTCGGCGATTGATCATCCGCCAGAATCGCCCCGAAGAGCGGCGTGTGATTTTCGCCGCCGCGCACGAAGCCACCGGCGGCGAGACCGAGCTCGATACCGATGCCTTGGCTGAAGGGATAGGTGGCGCGGGAATGAGTCTTGACGCCCTCGTACTTGAGGAACATCGCCGGGTTCGCGGTGTAGCCACCCGAGGTCAGCGCGACGCGTCGACCACGCAGCGTGACTTTTCGGCCGTTCGGCGTGGTGACCACGACGCCGGTCACGGCACGACTGCTGCGTTCCTGCGCGAGGTCGATGGCCGAGTGGCTGGTGAGCACGGTGACGCGACCCGCGGCGATATGCGGCTCGAGTTGTTCATTGAAAACGCGCAGCAATTCGCGGCCGCCCTCGCGTGCCCACGCATAGCGCGGCTCGCTGTAAGGCTCATGGGTGGTGCCGGTGATCGGATGTGCCGGCAGCGGCTTGAAGCTGTGATCGAGCAGCCAGTCGAACGCCGGGGCTGCCGCGTTCACCGCGAGTCGCAAGATCTCCGGGTTTGCCGTGTTCTTGCTGATGCGCATCACATCGTCGTAATGCGACTGCGGTGTGTCTTTGATGCCTCGTTCGCGTTGCAGGCGGGTGCCTGCGGCACTCATCTGGCCACTCGAGAGGTGCAGCGTGCCACCGACGATCCCGGCCGCCTCGACGATTAGCACCTTGGCGCCGCGCTCTGCGGCGAAGAGTGCCGTCGGTAGTCCTGCGTTACCGCCACCCACCACGATCAGATCCCAGGTGTTGCGGCTTGCGGCCAATGCGCTGGAGGCGCCCGTCCCGAGGGCTGCGGTGGTCGCTACTGCGCCGGCGGCGAGCAGGAAATCCCGTTTGCTGACGTTGGACATCGCTATCTCCCTGAAGACAGACCCCGAGAGTAGAGCGGCCCACGCCTCGGTGAAACGGGTGTCGTAGGCGTGTGCCGCACCGTGGTATGGCGTATGGTGATCGCGTCCTTAAAGACGGGGGGTTGACGCTTGAGCAGTACCGCTGAAACCGTTTCCAAGGCGCCCAATCGGTTGCATCTCGGGTGGGGCATCGGCACGTTGGGTGCTTCGGTGCTGCTCAACAGCTTTGCAGCGCTGCAACTCTATTACTTGACCGATGTGTTGGGCGTGGCGATCGCCACGGCCTCGCTGGTGTTGTTTGCGGCCAAGATCTGGGACTGGGTTGCCAATCCGCTGATGGGCGTCATCAGCGACCGAACCGAGACGCGCTGGGGCAGGCGTCGGCCCTATCTCGTACTGGGCGGCGTGGTGTCCGGTCTCGCCTTCGCGCTCTATTTCAGCGCGGCGCTGACACCGGTCTCGCAGTCGCTCGTGCTGGTAGCGATCACGCTCGCGCTCGTGGGTACGGGCTACACGATCTTCAACGTGCCCTACATGGCGATGCCCTCCGAGTTGGTGGACGATTACAAGGACCGCACACGCATGATTTCGGTGCGTGTGTTCTTCATCGGCATCGGTACCATGATCGGCGTCTCGACGCAGCGACTGGCCGAGTTGCTGGGCGGCGATGCCATGGGTTACGCGCAGATGGGGCTTATCGTTGGCGTATTCGTGTTCGTGTTCATGTCGCTCACGTTCTTTGGCACAGCGGGCGGACGACAGCATCAACGCGAAGTGCAGAAGGTGCCGTTCTTCGAACAAATGCGTACGGGGCTTGCCAACAAGCCCTTTGCAGCGCTGCTCGGCACCAAGTTCACGCAGCTCTTTGGTCTATTCACTTCCACGGCGATGAGCATCTTCGTCGTCAAATATGTGCTCGGCAAAGAAAACCCCGGCGAGTGGATGATCTACTTCGTCGCCGTGAGCTTTGTCGGGCAGACACTGTCGATCCCGTTCTGGACCTGGATCACGAAGCAGATCGAGAAGCGCGCCACCTACATGCTGGCTACGGTGATGTTCTGCCTGATGTCGCTCACCTGGCTGTTCGCGAGTCCTGAAGAATCGATTTATCTTTTTTGCTTGAGAGCCGCGTTCAAGGGTTTTGCGGCGGGCGGACTCCTGCTGATGGGTCAGTCGATGCTGCCCGATACCATTGAGTACGACTACCGACGCACCGGCCTGCGTCGTGAAGGCGTGTTCTCCGGTCTCTACAGCATCGTCGAGAAAGTTGCCTCAAGCTTTGCGCCGACGCTGCTCGGGCTCGGGTATGCCTGGTTCGGTTTCCAGTCGAAGGCGCCGGCGCAGACGGCCGAGGCGATCGACGGCATCCGTTATTGCGCGGCCTTCCTGCCGTGCTTTTATTTCGCGATCTCGCTCATCCCGCTTTGGTTCTACCGCCTCGATGAGCGTACGCTGAAGGCAGCATGACGATGAACGAAACGCAGACACCGCCACCGCATGGCATTCCGGGCCTTGATGCCGAAGGTCTGGTGATCCGCGAGAGTGCGACCGCGGGATCCGGATTTTTCCCGGGTAATCCGGAGGTGGATCGCTTGCTCGCGATGATCACGGCGCTGACCGGCGAGATCGCGATCTTGCGGGCCCGTCTCGATACCCATGAACGTCTGGCCGCGAACGGCAGTTTTGACCGCGCGAGCGTCGAAGCCTATGTGCCCACGGCGACGGAGCTCGCCGAGCGCATGGCGGATGATCAGGCGATGATCGCGCGCGTATTCCGACCCGTGGCAGACGAACTCGATCGTCTGCTCGCAGACTCCGTAACCCAGAAATCTTTGATCGGGAGCCGCTGATGACTCGCGCCCACGACATGATGCCCGAGGCCACCCACGACGAAGCCGCGCGCTTTGCGCATGTGGTGGGACTCAAGAGCTATCTCATGCGACAGCTCGAGCCCAAGTGGCGTGCGCTGGTCGATGAGCGACTGGCGCCGCAAATGTCGGCCGAGGGGCGCGATGCCAAAAGCGAATACCGCGATCTCGAGCGTCGCTTGTCGAAACTCGGTACCTATCGCACCTGGCAAGCGCTCACCGTCGAAGCGCAGCACGAAATGTGGCGGAGCGTCGGTGAGTGCGTCGATCGGCAACTGCCGGCGCTGCAGGAGCGCGCGGCGGCGCAGGCTGCAGGCTCGGTCCGCACCGATGCCGCGTTCAGCGCGCCGCGTTACCTCAGCGCGGTCGATATCCATCGGATGCCCGGCGGTTATGCGGCCGATCGGGGCGAGGGCGATCTGCGCCAAGGCGCGATCTTCGACAAGGCTGCCGCGCTCTATCATATGGGGCGTAACGGCGGCGAGCTCAACGACGTACGCGGGCATACCCTGATCCAACATTATTTTGATCGATTCCCCGGCCAGACCCCGCAGCGCATCCTCGATATGGGCTGCACGGTGGGGCACAGCACGGTCGCCATCGCCAAGTATTTTCCGCAGGCCGAGGTGCATGGCATCGATGTCGGCGGCGCGCTGCTGCGCTACGCGCGGGCGCGGTCAGCTTCGCTCGGTACGAGCATTCACTACTCGCAGCAGAACGCCGAGGCTACGGATTTTCCGGATGCCTCGTTCGATCTGGTCGTATCTTCAGCCGTTTTGCACGAAACCTCGTTCAAGGCGCTGCCGCGTATCATGCGCGAGTGCCACCGTCTGCTGCGCCCGGGCGGGGTGATGATGCACCTCGAAGTGCCGCTGCGATTTGATGTTGCCTCGGCGTGGAATCGGGTGCGTGGTCTCTTCGAGGCGTTGCACAACAACGAGCCTTTCTGGATCGGCGCACAGCAGGCAGACATCGCCGGCGCTGTGCGCGAGGCGGGTTTTAGCGACGTGCAGGCGGGCTACCAGCCGGCGGTGCCCAAGGCGGATCCTGCGGCGACGCCGCGGTTCACCGCGACGCCCGGCCCTGTGCACGTGGTGTGGTACCTGCTCTCCGGTGTGAAGACTTGAGCGTCGATCACTCGAGGTCGCGCGCAACCCGCAGGCCAAAGATTTGGCTGACGAGCGTCGCGGGGTCGCGCCCGCGAAACGCCGGGGTCTGACGTGGAAAGGTGCTGAGCCACGAGCCGCCCTTCGAGCCGCGACGGTCGCAGCCCGCAGCGAGTTGCGGCGAACCATCGCGCGGCGCCGCTTCGGGCACGGGCATCGCGTAGCAATCCTCGACCCACTCCCAGACATTGCCGATCATGTCGTGCACACCAAAAGGATTGGGTGCGCGGCTGCCAACCAGGGCAACCCCCGGCTGCCCGTCGTCGCAAGGCGCGGCTTCGATGCGTCGATCAGGACGATCGCGCATGCCCGATTGATCGAATATGTTGGATTCGCGGCAGGCTTCTTCGGGTTTGTCTGCCCAGACGAAGCGCTGTGAGCCGCGATTGCCGCGGCCGACATATTCCCACTCGGCTTCCGAGAGCAGACGATAGGGCTGGCCGCTGCGCTTCGCCAGCCAGGCGACGAAGGCCTTCGCGTCGTTCCAGTCGATACAGACCACCGGCTCGCGATCGCGGATCGGTCGGCGATAGCCCGGGTCTGCCCAGTTCGTTCCCGGTTCGGGGCGATAGACGCCATCGCGCAGGATGTTGCAGTCCTTGCCGGACACATGATTTGTTTCGCGGACGAACTGCCCGTATTCCGCATTAGTTACTTCGTACTTGCCGACGGCAAACGAGTAGTTGATGCGCATCCGTCGGACCGGGCCCTCGTAGCGACCTTCCTCGCCACCCTCGAAGCCCATGTCGAATTCGCCGGGCGGAATGACCACCATCTCCGGACAGTCGGCGCAATCGCGAAAATTCTCGCCGGCCTGCCATTTCTTTGTAGCGTTCGCGCCGGTGACGCAGCCACCAAGACTCAGTGCCGCAAGCGCCGTGCCCATGATCAGCAAGGCTATAGCTGATCGCCCTTGATGGATCATGACTTCGATCTCCTCAAAAAAATCAAGGTCGCGGCAGATAGCGCGCGTGCACGGCAAGCATTTTCTTGACGCCTTCGGCCACATGAGTCGCCGATAGTGTCGAGCCCGACACCATGGGAACGGTGCGCGTCGGGTCCCAGCGTCCGTGGGTCAGGCCGACAAGGGTGCCACGCCACTGTGGGGTGTAGAGCTCGCAGTAGCCGTCAGCACAAGTGAGCACCTCGACGCCGCGGCATTTGCCGTCGTCATCGATGGCCACGAGATAGGTGACGATATCGTTGAGACCGTAGACCTGGTCCATGAAGATCGTGCCGCCGCCCTCGACGCGCCAACCGCGGAACAAGGGCCGGAAGGCCGGAACTTTGTATTCGAACTTGAGTTGCGCGAATTGCTCCGGAGTCAGCTTGACCTCGAAGGGTGTGAGCTTGGCACCGGGATAGAGGCGCTGCTGCGCCTCTTCCACGGTCTGCAAGTCTTCGGCTGGTGCAAACTGCGAGGCGACCGCCGCCATCGCAGGCACGAGCAGCAGCCGATGGTGCATCACACCTTGACGGTGTGACGCACGCCGAAGCCCGGCAACGCCGGCTTCGCGTTCTTCACCACCTGGAAGCCGCGCGCGGCGATTTCGTTGGTGAAGTTGATGCTGTGGTACTCGAGGCTCCAGACCTCGTTGTTCCAGCGATGGTCGTACCAGCGGCTGTACATCATGCGCGCCGGGGACTTGGTGCCACCCGAGTTGAAGTCGACCGGGTAATAGACGCCGCCTGGTCGGGTGACGCGATGCGCCTCGGCAATCACTTTGCGGGTGATCTCGGCCGGCAACTCGTGATGCACGATGTAGCTCGTCACCATGTCGAAATAATTGTCGGGGAAGCCGGAAGCCTCGGCGAGGCGTTGAGCGAAGTTGACGTCGACGCCAAGGCGACGAGCGCGCATGTGGCCGTAGCGCACCATCGGGCCACCGACGTCGATGCCCCAGACTTCGGCGTCCGGGAAACGCTCCTTGAGGGCGACCGTCATCTGACCGATGCCGCAACCCATGTCGAGGATGCGCTTCACCTTGCCGTCTTCGGGGAGCGGCATACGCGCAGCGGTGGACTTGTGGACCTGATCCTGCTCGTTGTGACCGATGACGCTGATATAGAAGCTGTTCGTGCCGTAGTGGTAGATGTGTCCGGCGAACGGGTCACCGACATAGCCACCCGGCTGGATGTGGATTTCGTGGCGCGCGTAGGTCGGCACGTCCATCGATGGTGCGAGTTCGAGGGTGCCTGGACCTGATTTGTCGGCCTCTTCCATCTCTGAGAGGTAGTAGTCGGCATTGTCGTGGAAGTGATCGCGCAGCGTCTTCCAGGTGACCTGCTGATTCGCGAGCCAAGCCTTGGAGGCGATGTTGATCGTCGGTTCGGTATCGACGAGTTTGCCAACCTCTTCGGGAGACAACGGCGTTTGCGGATCGATGCCTTCACGCTCAAGGACGCGCGCAAAGGCCGCGGCGGAGGAGGCACGCAACGCCTTGCTGTGCATCAGGCGAAAGCCGAGCGTGAAATCCTGCTGGCTCTCGAGTTGGAGAGAGGCGAGTCGCGCGATCCGACCATCAACACCGCGCGGCAGGTAGGACTTGGTCGGGCCGGTCAGCGGTGCCAGCTTGGCGGCCGCCGCAACGGCCTCGGACTGCAGAGTCTGCGACATCACGAGGGCGCCCGCCGTGGCGCCGAATAACTTGCGACGACCGATCATGGTGATACTCCGGAAAAATCAGCGCTTGGGGAAGGTCGCAGAAATACTGCGGAACCCGTCGTTGGCGAGCGGCCCCATGGCGAGCGAGATGAAGCGATCGCGCTCCTTTTCCCATTCTTTGGTCTCGGCCGCCGTCGGTACGTAGCTCTCGATCATGTCTTGCGTGACACCCTTCTTGGCGAGTAGCGACTCGATGACTTTCATGCGACGCTTGGTCGCCCACATCTCCGCGCTCATGGCGATGATGCAGCTCATGACGTTGTCGAGTGCCGGGTTGCCGAGAAACACGCTGTTGGTGATGTCGGATGGAATGGCATCGACGGTGTAAGTCGGGCGATTGTTTTCGGCAGCCATGGGGAAAACCTCCTGCAGTCCCGCGGATGGGGCAGCACACCCCAATCCTCCGACAATATCATCCCTGCATGGTCAAACATCCTTCCCATCGTTCCCGTTCTCAGAACGGTCACCCGACTACAGAGTGGACCCGGCCCCTGCTCGGGACGCTGGTCAGCATCGGCGTGTCCGGCGTATCGACGGTGGAGGCCGAGGGAATGCTGGGGCGAGGGTTTGCCGCCATCGAGCGGGTGCAGCAATTGATGAGTTTTCACTCCGGAACCGGCGATATCGCGGCCATCAATGCCGCGGAGGTCGGGGTCAGGGTCCGCGTCGATCCGGTCACGTACGAGGTGTTACGCGTCGCCGCGGACGTGTCCGCAGCCTCGGTGGGTGTGTTCGACATTACGGTGGCGCCGCTCGCCGTGGCGAGCGGTCGGCTGCCGCGACCGATGGGCCGAACGCCCGACCCTGCAGCACGCTGGTCGGATCTGCTACTCGAACCGCCGGATGGTGTCACGCTGCGTCGCCCACTTTGGGTGGATGTTGGGGGTATCGCCAAAGGTCATGCGGTCGATCTGGCGATGAGGGCGCTGCGCTTGCCGCCGGGTACCAACGCCCGCATCAACGCGGGCGGTGATTTGCGCGTGGCAGGTCATGAATTGCAGAAAATCGTCTTGCGCGTCCCCGGTCATCCTGCCGCCGAGCAGCCGATCCTCGAGTTGCGCGAGGGCAGTGTCGCGAGCAGTGCGGCGGATGATGGGCCGGTCACCCACTTCGATGGTCGTCGCACCGCGAATGCGCCACGGGTTCCATCCAGTGGCCTCGCGTTTGTCTCCGTGGTGGCGCCCTCGTGCGTGCTTGCGGATGCGCTGACCAAGGTGGTGCTCGCGCTCGGGACAGACGCGGCAAAAGTGCTTGCCGCCTTTGGTGCGAGCGCGTATCTCTACGCGCCCGATCGGGGATGGCGGGTTATCGGAGGCGAAAGTCGGTGAGCAGGTCGCGAGGGCATGCTGCGCAGGGTGGCAAGCGTACGGGTGTACTGCCGGTCGGCAGGCGTCGTCTGCTGCATGGACTCGCCATCGGTACCTGGCTCACCGGTGCGGTGTGGTTGCTGTTTCATTATTTCGTGCGCACGGTCGATCAGTTCGGCTTCGAGAATCCGCACCCGCAGCAGCAATGGTGGTTGATCGCACACGCGGTGTTTTCCTTTGCGGCGGTATGGATGTTCGGTGCGCTTTGGCCTGATCACATCGTGCGAGGCTGGAAGGCCCGCTTAAGGCGGCCGACCGGCGGCACGCTGTTCGGTGTATTGGCGTGGCTTACCTTGACGGGCTGCGCGCTCTATTACATCGGCAACGACTTTTGGCGCGAGTGGACCTCACTTGCGCATTGGATCGTCGGGCTGCTTGCCCTCGTGATCTTTGTCATTCACTTCAGAAAAAAGAAGGGCCAGGTGTCGCCACCTGGCCCCGGTTCCGCCGCAGCGGATTGAGCGTTAAGACTCGAAGTTAGAACTTGTAGGTCGCGCGTACGCCCCAGCTGCGCGGCATCGGCGGCGAGAAGCGGATCTCGTTCTTGTTGGGCGGCACAAGGAACGTGAAGGCGTCGATGCCGAGCAGCGCCGCGTTCAGCGTCTTGTCGTTGGTGAGGTTCGCACCGAAGGCCTCAACCGTGAGGTTGTCGGTACGCACACCGATGCGCGCGTTGACGTTGTCCTTTGCGCCCACCCAAGCGACGTTCGAGAAGTCGGTGAACTTCTTACCCTGATGCATCAAGTCGACGCGGCTGAACCACTCGACCGACTCGGTCAGGCGATCACCGTATTCGGCCGAGACCGAGTAGGTGATCTTTGGCGTGGTCGGCAGACGATTGCCGATTGCGCCACCGAAGTTGCCGTAGACCAGGTTGCAGTCTGCGCAGTTACCGTTTGAACCGACACCGTAGCTCACGAGTTCGGACTTGTTGTAAGCGAAGGTGCCCGAGAGCTTGAGGTTGCGCGTGGCCTGGAACTGTCCCTCGAACTCGACGCCCGAGAGTTCGGCTTCGCCGTTGTTCACCGTGACGGTGATCAGGTTGGTGAAACCGGGCAGCGCGACCGTGGAGCCGACCTGACCGTCCACCCAGTCGTTCTTGTAGAACGTCAGCGTGGCGCGAGCGCGGCCGTCGAGGAAAGTCGACTTGATACCGACTTCGTAATTGTCGAGCTGTTCCTGATCGAAGGAGATGCCCGCAGTCGGTACAACCTGCAGCAACGTCTGCACCAGCGCTGCCGGTGAGGTCTTGAGCGCTGCGTTGAAACCGCCCGGACGATAGCCACGCGAGAAGAGCGCGTAAATCAACGTGTCGTCGGTGATCTGGTAGTCGAGCGAGATGCGCGGCGAGAAGCTGGTGAAGGTCTCGGAGAGCGTTTCGGCGGCAACACCCGTGGTGGCGACGCCCGGCGGCGCGACCAGCGGTGTCTGGGAGATCTTGTCCCACTGATAACGGCCCTCGACACTCAGCGTGAGCTGATCATTGAGGTCGTAGTAGAGGGCACCGAACACCGCAGGCGTCTTCACCTTCTGCTCGGTGATCGAAGCGGTGAACGCCGGGCCGCTGGGCAGCAGACCGTACACCGTGCCGCCCGGCGACATGCCGTCAAAGTAATTGCCGCCGAGTGTCCATCGCAGGCGTTGTTCCTGCGGCGAGATCAGGCGCAGTTCCTGACTCCAGTCTCTGAAACGACCTTGCGAGACGAGCAGCGACTGCAACCAGGGGACCGTAGTGGTAGGCCGTGTGGCATTGAAGGGGTTCACCTTGTCCTTGCCGCTGCGATAGTTGAGATCGATGAGCGTCATCGTCTTGTCGCGGTGCGCGGCGGTGAGCGAGGTGAGCGAGTAGCCGTTGTCGAAGTCGTAGTCGACGCGGACGTCAGCCTGCAGCGACTCGCGCTTAATGCCGCCCTTGCGGTTGAAATCGGTGTCGAAGCGCGTCCAGATCGGGTTGGGCTCGAAGAGCGCACGGAAGGTGTTCGGGTTGGAGGTGTCCCAGTCGCCCGAGATCACGTTCGCCGGGATCTTGTCCATCGTCGGCACTTCGCCGCAGATGTAACCGAAAGACGCGCGCGAGTTCGCAGTCTGGCCGAGGGCCGCCGTGCCCGCCGGAGCTTGCGAGAAGGGTACGCAGGTGCCGTCGATGGTCGCGCGGCCGTTGAAGGATTCGGCCTTGAGTGCGCCCTGCGCCGGCGGACCATCGTTATCGCGGAAGACGTTCACATAGCCCTTCACCTTGAGCGCGTCCGAGGGCGAGTAGACGAACGAAGTCGAGAACGACTGTGTGGTCTGTGCGCCGAGACGCTTGCCGCTCGGGTCGACGAAGTTGCGGTACTGACCGCCGCGCTCGAAGCTGCGCGCGGTTACGCGTGCAGCAAGGTTTTCGGTGAGACCGCCTTCGAGGCTGGCGCTCACGTCGTGCGATTCCCAAGAACCGAGCTCGACGATGGCTTTGCCCTTGACGTCCTGTCCGGGCTCGCGCGTGACGAAGTTGATTGCGCCGGCGAAAGTGGAGCGGCCGAAGTAGGCGCTCTGCGGACCCTTGAGGACCTCGATGCGCTCGACGTCGACGATGGCCGGGGGCTGTGCGCCGAGCACCGGCGCGCCGTCGATGAAGAGGTTGCCGCCTGCGTTGAGCCCGACGTTGAGGTTGAGGAACAGTCCGCGGAACACCAGCGAGCTTGCCGAGCGATCGTTGCGTCCCGAGCTGCCCTGCTGGTTCACGAAGTTGAAGCCCGGGGTCATCAGCATGACATCGTTCAGCTGCTTGATGCCCGCAGATTCGATATCCGCCGAGGAGAATGCCGTGATCGCAAGCGGCACGGTCATGAGGTTTTCCTCGACTTTGCGCGCCGTGACGACGATTTCTTCGAGTCCGAATGAATCGTCAGCCGCTTGTTGGGCGACCAATGGCTGTGCGGCAGATACCGCGACGATGGCGGCGACGGTGCGGCGCACGCGAGATGACAACAGTCTCGACATTGAGTGACTCCCTATTTCAACGGTGCCGTCGGACGGCTTTGTCCTTCAAATGGGAGCTCGCGGCCGATCTGGCACGAGTACTCCCCCCTCACGTTCTTCTTACTACAGTGGGACGGCGATTGACCAAGACCATCGTGCTGCCTAATCACTCTGCGAACGGGCAGTCACTGGGCGAACGGCCGCGTGCAAAAAAATAGGGGCCGGACCCTCGCGGATCCGGCCCCTCTGCGCTCGTCAGATCAGAAGTTGTACGTTGCGCGGATGCCGAAAGAGCGCGGCAGCGGCGGCGAGACGCGCAGTTCGTTGCGGTTCGGCGGCGCTGCGAGGAAGGTGATCGCATCGACACCGATCAGCGCGGCCTCGACCACGTCGTCGTCGGTCAGGTTGTTGCCGAAGAGCTCGACACTCCATGCCTCGGAACGAATACCGACGCGGGCATTGAGCGTTTGTTTCGATTCGACTTCCGTGGCGTTCGAGAAGTCGGTGAACTTCGCGCCCTGATTCATGATGTCGAGACGGCTGAACCAGTCGAGTCCGTTGGCGAACTTGTCGCCGAGCTCGGCCGACAGGGACCAGGTGGTCTTCGGGACGGTTGGCAGCTGGTTGCCAACAGCGCCCGAGAAGTTGCCCCAGACGAAGTTGCAGTCGATGCACGCGCCTGCGCCGAGACCGTAATTGACGATTTCGGTGTCGTTGTAGGCGAATGTTCCTGACAGCTTGAGATTGCGCGTCACCTGCAGCTGACCTTCGAACTCGACGCCCTTGAGCTCGGCTTCACCATTGTTGATGACGATCGGAATCAGGTTCGCCGTGCCGGCGACCACGACGGGCACCGAGTTGGATACCTGACCGTCTTTCCAGGTCGAGTCGAAGTAGGTGAGTACGGCGCGCGCTCGACCGTCTAGGAAGGTCGACTTGATGCCGATCTCGTAGTTGTCGAGTTGCTCTTCAGCAAACGTGAGACCCGCCGTCGGCACCGCAGCCTGCAATGCGGCGATCGTCGCGGCAGACGAGGTCACGAGACCCGCATTGAAGCCACCCGGACGATAGCCGCGCGAGAACAGTGCGTAGAGCAGGGTATCGTCGGTTACCTGGTAATCGATCGAGACACGCGGCGCAAAGCTCGAGAAGCTCGCGTTGAGCGGTGACGCGGCAGCCCCTGTGACGACGGCGCCGGTGGTGCCGACCTTCGGGATCTGGTTGAGCTTGTCTTTTTGGTAACGACCTTCTGCGCTCACGGTGAGCTTGTCGGTGATATCCCAATAAAGACCGCCGAATGCCGCCGGCGTCTCGACGTTCTGCTCGGTGATCGCCGCGGCGAACAACGGACCGATCGGGCTCATGCCGTACACGGTGCCACCCGGCGTATGACCATCGAACCAGTTGACGCCGATCGTCCAGCGCAGTGCTTGTTCCTGCGGCGAGGTCAGACGCAGCTCCTGGCTCCAGTCCTTAAGTTCGACCTGCGAGATCAGCAGGAACTGCGCCCAGGACACCGTGTTGGGCGCAAAGGTCGGGATGCTGTTGAAGTTGTTGCGGATGTTGCGGGCGCTGCGATAGTTGAGATCGATGAGTGTCATCGTCTTGTCGCGGTGAGCCGCGGTGAGCGAGCTCAAGGTGTAGCCGCCGCCGAATTCGTAGTCGATGCGCACATCGCCCTGGAAGGCCTCGCGATTCAAGCCACCGCTGGTGTTGAACGAGGGGTCAAAGATTTGCCAGGCCGGATTCGGTGGGCTGAAGAGCGCACGGTTGGTGGCCGCGGGGCTCGTGTCCCAGTCGCCCGAGATCAAGGTCGGCGAAATATCGCTGATGGTTGGAACCGTGCCGCAGACATAACCGAAAGACGCGCGGGAGTTGGCGGCTTGACCCAATGCGGCGGTGCCTGCGGGGGCCTGCGAGAACGGCACGCAATTGCCGTTCGAATCGACGCGTCCGGTGAACGATTCGGACTTGAGCGCAAGCTGTGCTGGCGGGCCGTCGTTATCTTTGAAGGCGTTGATGTAGGTCTTGATCTTCAGGCTCTCGGTGGGCTCCCACACTGCGGTCAGAGAGGCCGATTGAGTGGTCTGACCGCCGAGTCGCTTGCCTTCCGGGTCGGCGGCGTTGCGATACTGGCCACCACGATCGAAGCTGCGCAGGGTGAGGCGGGCCGCCGAATTCTCACCGAGGCCGCCCTCGACGCTGAGAGAGGCGTCGTGCGACTTCCAGGAGGAGAACTCTGCGGAAACCTTGCCGCTGAATTCTTTGCTCGGATCGCGGGTGACGAAGTTGATGGCGCCCGCGAAGGCGGAGCGGCCGAAGTAGGCGCTCTGCGGTCCTTTGAGCACCTCGATGCGCTCGACGTCGGCGACCGGCGGCGGCTGGGCGCCGATGACTGGTGCACCGTCGATGAACAGCAGGCCGCCGGCGCTCAGACCCGCGTTGCCGCTGATGTAGAGGCCGCGGAAGACCAACGAGTTGGTCGAGCGGTCATTGCGGCCCGAGCCGCCGAACTGGTTGACGAAGTTGAAGCTCGGCGTCATGCGCATGACGTCATTGAGGTTCTTCATGCCCGCGGATTCGATGTCCTTGGACGAGAACGCCGTGATCGCCATCGGCACGGTCATCAGGTTTTCTTCGACTTTACGCGCCGTGACCACGATTTCTTCGAGTCCGAAGGCGTCTGCATCGCCTTGCTGGGCGTAGGCTGTGCCGGCGAGCGGCGCGACCAATGCGGCAGCGATGGCAGCGGCAATTTGCCGATTGAATCCGGTGGATGTTGTCATGCTCCCCTCTCTCCTTTGACGGATGTTGTAAATATGCCCTGTGCCGTTGGTACTACATCCCGGCGCTGGACTTCAACCTATTTCGTCAGTGCCCGCTTGGATCAGTACGCTGTTGCAGGACTGCGCGTGCCGACGGCAAATGCCCGCATGCTCTGCGGAATTTCCGGGTCGTACGGGGCGTCCCAGAGCACCTTCGCGGGTTCTGCGGACACCGTTGTGGCGAGCGCGCCACGACGGCTGCGCACCAGAAGCTGATACCCGGTTCGCGAACCCCAGGGACCGCGGGTCTTGCCCGGGGCGCGCCAGGAATAAGCGCCGCTTCTCATGGTGCCGCGGGGTGTCGCGATCTCGCCCTGCAACACAAAACTTTCTTCGACCACCGCATGGCTGACTGTGGGCCGAAGCGGGGCGGCCTCTGTGGCCGCATCCGCGGCGACCTCGATGAGCCAAGTGCTCTCGCCGCTCGCCGGATCATGGCGCAGGCGTTTTTCCCGTACGCGGGGACCGAGTGTGGCGAAGGCGGGTTCGCGCGACACCTGCCAGGGCTGCTCGTCGGTGACGAGCTTGCGAATGAGTTTTTCCGGCAGATACATGCCGGCGGGCGTTGGCTCGTAGAAGGCGAGATGTTCGCCTTCGTAAAAGTTGAGGAGCGTTGCGCCCGGGCCGCTGCTGCGGCTCGTGTGCGCGAGCCCGGCCGGCAAATAGGCGTAGTCGCCGCGACGATAGAGCGTGCCGTTGATCTCGAGCTCGCCGTCGAGCACAAGGAATTCCTGATCGCTGTTGACATAGTGCGGTCGGGTCATCGACCAGTTTTGCGGAAAGCGGAAGATCACCGTGACTGCGCGCGTTCCCTTGGCATCGTAGGACAGGGGTGTGCCGCTGACGCCGGGTTGCGAGTTAGTGGGGCCGAGGACTCGCGAGGGCGCGAGTTGCGATTGGATGAAGTCGATGTGAGGCCGCCCGAGTGCGAGCGGGTAGGTCTCCTGCGCGAACCCTGGCCGAGCCGCGGCCGCGGCCAGCAGGCCGACGAGTGCCTCGCGACGATTGATGGTCATGCCCCCTCCGATTCGAAACCCCTTCCGACTATAGCCCCGTGCCTTGCGGCGCCCTCTGCCGTGGCTCATCAGTCCGCGTGGTGGACTGCTATTCAAGAGGTGGATTCCAATGAGCATCGTTTGGCGGGTCAGTGCCCCTTCCGATACCGTGTGGTTCATGCAAAGAGGGGGCTCTAGCGGTGGTTTCGTGCGCGCATTGATCGCATTGCTGGCTTTTTTGCCGTGGATTTCGCCGTCGTTGGCACAGACCCCTGACGGTGGGCTGGCACATGTGCATCTCGGCCCAGTGCGCTTCTACGCCGATCTGACGCCGGGCGAACAGACGGCGACGGTCGTCAGTTCGGGGCGCGGGCGCGCCGAGTTCTCACTCGATCGCGCGACGCTGACCTTCTCCTGGAACGTTTCGGTCGAGCGAGTGACCTCGCGGACGCTGTCAGTGTCGGTCAATGGGCCGCAGCGCCCCGGCACCAACGCCGGCGTGCAAATCGATCTCGCACCGCGGGGTCTGGCGCCGACGCTACGCGGCTCGGCGGTGCTCACCGAGGCACAACTCGATTACCTGCTCGCGGGCCGCATGTACGTCAATGTGCGCTCTGCGCGCTATCCGGATGGCGAGTTGCGTGGCCAGATCCAGCGCGTGCCGCTCACGGCCGAACAGATGGCGGCGATCCCGTTGCCATCGCCACCCGCGGCCAAAGAAATTGGTACATCGAAAGGTGCTGGCAAGAACGGTGCCGCCGGCAAGTCGCAGGCCACCAAGACACTCGGTTACGTGATCGCCAACTGGGACAACGCGATCTATGAAACCCGATTCATGGATGAGTGTCCCGAGGGCCCCGCGATCGGCAACGATGAACTCTGGTGGCGCGGACTTGCGCGCGCGGACAAGGACCGACTGACCGACAAGGGGCTGGTGCAGCCGGTCGATCGACGTTTTGTATCGGTATTTCGTGGTCCGCAAGGCGAGGATGTCTGCTGGAATCCGACGCTGGTCAAGGATCCGCCGCTGCGTACCGTCAAGGGCAAGGTCGCCTACGGTTTCGATCTCGATGGTCGCAGCGATGGCAAGGCGACGCCCAAATCCTGTGCCCACGAAAACTTTGTCAGCGTGCGCGGCGAGCGTGGTGTCGACAACCAGATGTATCGGCTGCTCGGCTGTCATTATGGTTGGCGTCGCAACGGTGTACTCGACACCTTTGGCAACGAAGAGCGGCGCAACAGCGGCCGCGGCGTGATTCTCATGGAAATCACCGGCGTCACCGACGAGCGCAACTCGCCGAACGTGCAGGTCGGTTTTTATCGCGCCCTCGATCCCTATCAGATCGACAGCGCCGGCCGGATCCTGCCGTGGGCGAGCTATCGCGTCGACATCAACAACGGCAAGCCGCGCTATGGTGCCGTGGCGCGCGGGCGCATCGAAAACGGCGTGCTCAAGACCGAGCCGCTCGATCTCAAGCTGCCGTTCTACAGCAACTCGGCGTATGCCGAGCTCGATCTCAAAGAAATGCGTCTCGAACTCGACCTCACCCTCGGCAAGGACAACAAGGTACGCGGTTTGATTGGCGGCTACTACGACTTCGACAAGTGGTGGGAGTACATGCTCAAGCTCGAGTTTCTGATCGCCACCGGCGACTGGAGCTGCCCCGCGCTGTACACGGCGGCACGCGAGCTGGCCGACGGTCATCCCGACCCCGAGACCGGCGAGTGCACCTCGATATCCTCGGCATTTCGCATGGATGCGCTGCCGGCTTTCGTGATCCATGAACGCGCCGCTAGCGCCGCGGGAGCTGTGCGATGAGACCGACCGCAAAATTGGCTCTGTTCGGGGTGTTGTGCGCCGTACTGGTCGCGGCCTGCGGTTCGAGTGAGCCGCAGACCCGCGGCGGACCGCCGACGCTGCGCCTGCTGACCGAAGCGCAGTATCGCAACATCATCCGCGACACCTTCGGCAGTCAGGTGGTGGTGGCCGGGCGCTTCGATCCGATCGTCCGCATCGAGGGTCTGCTTGCAGTCGGAGCAGGGCGCGCCACGGTGACCCCCTCCGGGGTCGAGCGTTACATTGCGCTCGCTCGCTCGGTTGCCGAGCAGGTGGTCGCGCCGGGTAATCGTGAGTTGCTCATCCCGTGCACGCCGACGGCGCCGCAGGCCCACGACCCGCAGTGTGCCGAGCTCTTTTTGCGCAGTGCCGGTCGGTATTTGATGCGCCGTGCCTTGACCGACGAAGAGCTCGCCTCGTATCAGCGCATTGCCGCGGCGGCGGCTGCGGCGAACAGCGATTTTCATGCTGGCTTGTCCTATGCGCTGCAGGCGATGCTGGCGTCGCCGGACTTTTTGTTCGTGGCCGAGAACGTCGTCGATGGGCCGGATGGCACGCCGCGGCTCGACGGTTATTCGCGCGCCACGCGCCTCAGCTTATTTCTTTGGAACTCGGGGCCGGACGAGGCCCTGCTGGCCGCCGCCGAGCGGGGTGAACTCGATGACGCCCGCGGCATTCGCCGTCAGGTCGAGCGGATGATGGAATCCACCCGCCTCGAGGCCGGTGTGCGCGCCTTTTTCACCGACATGCTGGCGCTCGACGACTTCCAGACTCTGGAGAAAGACACCAATCTCTACCCGGCATTCAGCCTCGCCGTGGCCAACGATGCGCGTGAGCAGGTGCTGCGTACGCTCACTGATCTGCTGCTCGTGCGTGACGGTGACTATCGCGACATCTTCACCACCCGCAATACGTTCATGACGGGATCGCTAGGGCTCGTCTACCGCGTGCCGGCGGCGTCACCGAGTGCGGGGTGGGTGTCGTTCGAGTTCGCCGAGGGTGATCCGCGGGCCGGTATCCAGACACAACTGAGTTTCGTCGCCCTGCATTCGCATCCGGGCAAGAGTTCACCGACCCTGCGCGGCAAGGCGATCCGCGAATTGTTGCTCTGCCAGCGCGTACCGGATCCGCCGGGCAGCGTGAACTTTGATCTCTTCAATGATCCCAACGCGCCCGGCAAGACGGCGCGGGATCGTCTGATCCGCCATTCGACGGATCCTTCGTGCTCCGGTTGCCACAAGCTCATGGATCCCATCGGTCTCGCACTCGAGAATTTCGACGGTGCCGGTCAGCAACGCCTGTACGAAAACGGCGAACTGATCGACACCAGCGGCGAGATCAATGGTATCGCTTTCACCGATTCGGCTGGTCTCGGCGACGCGCTGCGCGATGATCCGGCGGCGCCTGCCTGCCTCGTGCGCCGGGTGTACACCTACGCGGCAGGCCGACCCATACAGCGCAGCGAGCGCCAATTGCTCAATCATTTCGAAGACGAATTCGCCGGCGAAGGTTACCGACTGCGGGAGTTGATCCGCGAGGTCGCGACAAGCGATGCTCTCTATGCGATCGGCCAGCCGCGACTGCGTACGGCACAACTCGGCCCGGAGGAGGTTTCTCCATGAGCGTGTTGATCAAAAAACCCTTTACCCGACGTGATTTGCTGCGTGGCTCGATTGGCGGCTCGGCAATTGCCGTCAGTTTGCCTTTCCTCGACTGCTTTCTCAGCGAGAGCGGCGAGGCGCTGGCGTCGGGTGCGTCGTTGCCGGTGCGCTTCGGTACCTGGTTCTGGTCGATGGGCCATACCCCGGGGCACGCGGTGGGCGAGCGTACCGATCGCATCGAGTTTCTCGAGGAGTGCAAGGCGCTCATCCCCTACGTCGAACACATCAATTATTTTGGCCACTTCAACTCGCCGCTCGATGGTCGGCCGAACCATGTGCACCACACGGGTTGGGTGACGACGCGCACGGCGACCGCGCCCGTGTTGCCCGGCGAGATTCCGGCGCCGACACTCGATGTGATGGTGTCCGATGCCATTGGCTCGAACACCCGCTTTCGCTCGATCGACATGACTTGCACCGGCAATCCGCGCGACTCGTTCACGGCCCGCGATACGCACACGCGCAATGCGGGCGAGGTGTCGCCGCGCGCGCTCTACGCGCGCTTGTTCGGCAATGGGTTTGCGGACCCGACCAAGGAAAACCGCGCGCCCGACCCGGATCTGATGCTGCAGCAGAGCGTGCTCTCGGGGATTCGCGAGCAGCGACAGCGCTTCGAGCGGCGGATCGGTGCGGCGGATCGTGCGCGGCTCGACGAATACTTCACCTCGATTCGCCAACTCGAGACTCAGCTCGCGTTACAGCAGAAAGAGGTGCCGGTCACGGCGGCCTGCCGCATGCCGAAGTCGCCGGATGAGGCGCCGGTTGGTCTCGAGATCAACGTTGCTCAGGGCAGTCATGAGGCGATGGCCCGCTTGCTCGTCATGGCTCTCGCCTGCAACCAGACTCGTGTGTTCAACATGGCCTTCAACAACGCCTTGTCGAGTCTACGCCGGCCGGGCACGGCCTACACGCACCACACGCTCACGCACGAAGAGGCGGTCGATCAAAAGTTCGGCTATCAGCCCGAGGCGTTCTGGTTCAATTGTCGAGTGATGGAAGCGCTGGCGAGTTTCATCGGCACATTCCAGTCGGTGAAGGAAGGCAATGGCACGCTGCTCGACAACACGCTGATTTTTGCCCACGCCGAGACCAGCTACGCCAAGGTACACGCGGTCGACAACATCCCGGTGATGACCATCGGACGTGCGGGCGGTCGCATCAAGACCGGCAAGCACATTGCGGGTCATGGTGATCCGGTGTCGCGTATCGGTCTCACGGCGATGCAGGTGATGGGTTTGCCGATCGAGAGCTGGGGCACCGGTTCGTTGCAGACCTCCAAGACCATCACTGAAATCCTGGTCTAAGGATGCGCGTGATTCGTTTGCGCTTTTGGCCGTCGCTGCTCGTGTGCGCCGCCGCGCTTGGCTTTGGCGCGCCGCTCGTCCATGGGGACGAGGCACTGCCCGACGGGGTGAGTGTGATGCGCAGTGCGGCGGGCGAAATCCTGCTTGATGCGCGTGGTCATGTGCTCTACACCTACGCGCGCGATACGCAGCCGAACGTGTCCACGTGCGTCGCCGAGTGCGCCAAGGCATGGCCGCCGTTGAGCGCACCGGCGGAGGGTTCGGGCGAGGCGGTTCGACCGCCCGCGCAATGGAGCGCGATCACGCGTCCCGATGGCAGTCGGCAATGGTCTTTCCGTGGCAAGCCGCTCTACACCTTCGCCAAAGATTCTACCCCGCGGGTTGCGTTGGGCGATCGCGTCGGTCAGGCGTGGGCGATCGCGTTTCAGCCCGTGCGCACGCCGCCGGGCATCGCGCTGCGTTCGATTCACTTGGGTCGCGTGCTGGTCGATGCGCGGGGCCTGACCCTCTACTGGCACGATGACGAAAAGCCGCGGACCGACGGCGGTGCGCCGCGCCTCCAGTGCGAGGGCGCCTGCCTGCGGCAGTGGACCCCGCTGGCTGCGCCCCTCATGGGGCAGGCCATCGGTGACTGGAAGCCGATCGATCGCGCCGACGGGCCGCGCCAGTGGACCTTCAAGGGTCGTCCGTTGTACGTCTTTGCTGGCGACATCAGACCGGGCGATACCGCGGGCGAGGGCGCCGAGAAAGGTGTCTGGCGCACGGCCGTGCTCGAGGCTGCCGCGCCGTTGCCCTCCTGGGTAACCTTGCAGCGTTCCGACATGGGCGAAATCTTTGCCGATGCACGCGGTTTCACGCTCTACACGCAAGGAGGTTCGCTCGAGCGGATTCGCACCCTGCTGTGCCGCGACGACTGCATTCGGAAAAACTGGCGGCTGGTGACGGCTGCCAATGGAGCAAAACCCTCGGGCGAGTGGACCGTGGTCGACTCGCCGTTCGGCGATGGCGAGAAAGTCTGGGCGTACAAGGGTGATCCGCTCTACACGCACACCCGCGATCGCGAACCTGGCGCCGTGGGCGGCGATAAATGGGCAGCCGGGTCAGGCGGTGCCGGCGGCGGCTGGAATCCGATCCTCCGACGCCGCGATTACGAACGCTGAGCGTCAGCGAGGCTTGGCAGTCGGTGCCGTTGCGGGCGCTGTTGCCGTTGAGGGTGCAGTTGCCGGCGCCGTCGAGCGTTGCCGCCGCAGTTGACCGCGCAACTCGCCATCGCGATACCGCGTGGTGTGGATGTTCACGTAGACGCGACCGGTAGTCAGATAGCCAAGCACGCCATCGCTGATGATGGTCGAACCGATAATCGGGCTCTTCAGGCCGCGGGTACCGAGGTCCACCACCTGACCCGCGTTGGCACCCACGTTCTCGGGTCCGTAGAGACCCGCGATGATCGGCGGTGACGTGAGTCCCTGATAGGTGATCTTCCAGCTGAGTTTTAGCGTGGCGCGCTCGAGGCGGAATTCGGCGAAACCTTTTCCGGGACTGTAGGTGGGCGTACTTTGGTCTTCGTCGCTCAGCGAGGCGGTGTAGATGATGTCATCTGCTGCAGCCGAGGCGGTACCCGACGTCACGCTTGCCAACAAGAGCGTCAGCACGGCGACAAAAAACTTGTGTTGCATGATTCGCACGAAACCTCTCCGGCGCGATGACTGGATCGACGACTCGATTGTGCGGCCCCGAGCGTTACGACATCCTCGAATCACGGAGTGCTGTCCGCAGCATGGGTTGCTGTCCACAGAGTGAGCCGCACCTGTACCGGCCGTTCCACGCTATAGCGCAGCATCGCCCAAAGTTGGTATACCGAGTCTCATGAAACTCAGCTCGGGCACTCCCCGCGTCATCCATGGTTTCGCGGCCTGTGCTGCGATGGTTCTGCTGTGCTTGCCGGCTACGGCGTCGGCGCAACAAGGCACGCTTGGCTTCGTCATCACCTTGTGGAATCTCGGTTCGTACGAGACGCGTTTCGTCGACGAGTGTCCTGAGGGGCTCAACGTCGGGTACGACGAGTATTGGTGGCGGGGTCTCTCCAAACCTGATCGCGCGACGCTCACCGAGAATGGTCTCAAGAGCCGGTTGCAGCGCTACTTCAATGCGATCCGTCGCGGGCCGAACGGCGAAGACGTCTGCATGAATCCGACCGCGGTCAAGGATCCGCCGCTCTTGCTGGTCGAAGGCGACAAGGCGATCGGCATGGATCTCGATGGCAAGGATGGCGTCGCCGCGGGCCGCTCTTGCCCGCATCGCGAGTTCACCGGTCTTGATGGCACGGCGGGTGTCGACAACCAAATGTATCGTTTGCTCGGTTGCGTCTACGGGTTCCGCTCGTACGGCCAAGTCGAGGCCAATGAAAACGAGAACCGCAAGTCGAACGGCAAGGGCATGACGCTCATCGAAATCACCGGCGTCGATGATCCGCGCAATGATCCGGATGTCACCGTCAACTTCTACCGTTCCATCGATCTCTACACGCTCGATGGCAGCGGTCGCTTCCTGCCGCACGGCAGTTATCGCATCGATATGTATAACGGCAAGCCGCGTTACGCCAGTTCGGTGCGCGGCAAGATCGAAAACGGCGTGCTCACCACGATTCCGGGCGAGGTCAACTTGCCGTTCTACGGCAACTACACTTACCAAAATCGGCTGTTCCGCGATCTGCGTCTGCGCATGACGATCTCGCCGAATGGTGATTCGGCCGAAGGCATGGCCGCAGGGTATCTCGGCGTCGATGACCTCATGTTCTACGTGGGCAGCATTGGTCCCATCCAGTCCACCACGATTTCCAACTGCCCCTCGATTCATGTCGCGGCACATGAAATCGCCGATGGGCATCCGGACCCGAAGACCGGCGACTGCACGACGCTGTCTTCGGCCTTCGTGTTCAAGGCCGTATCGGCATTCATCGTGCACGACAAGGGCTTGCGCACTGCGGGCGCGGGCCGCGGACTGCTCGATCGGCTCAAGGGGGTCTTCAAGTGAGCACGATGCGTAGCGCATGGCGTCTAACCTTCACCGCCTGCGCGCTGGCCTTGCTGGCGGCCTGCAGCGAAACACCGAAGACCACGGGTGCCGAGGCAGGAATGCGCCTGCTGACCGAGCCTCAATACCGACAGATCATCGCCGACGTGTTCGGCCAGCAGATCACCATCGGCGGTACGTTCGACCCGTTGGTGCGTACCAGCGGATTGTTGACCGTCGGCGCCTCTGCGGCGCGCGTCACGCCGGCGGGTCTCGAGCAGCTCGATCGCATGGCGCGCTCGATCGCCGCGCAGGTGACGAGCGAAGAGAACCGCGATTTCCTGCTGCCGTGTGCGCCTGCGGATGTACGTGCACCCGATGACCAATGTGCAGCGCAATTCTTTGGTACGACGGGACGATTGCTGTTGCGTCGTTCACTGACAGAGGACGAGGTTGCATCGCTGGTGCAACTCGCCAATGTCGCAACGGGTGAACTCGGCAGTTTTCATGACGGCTTGGCCTCGGCGTTGGCGGGCTTGCTGGTGTCGCCCGAATTCCTGTTCGTGATCGAACAGGCCGAGCCCGATCCGAAGCGCGACGGGGCATTGCGGCTCGACGGTTACTCCAAGGCAAGTCGCCTGAGTTTTTTCCTCTGGGGCTCCGCGCCCGATGACGAATTATTGCGCGCCGCCGAAGCCGGCGAATTGCACAAATCGTCCGGTCTCGCCAAGCAGGTTGATCGTATGCTCGAGTCGCCGCGGCTCGAGCAGGGTCTGCGGCTCTTCTTTGACGACATGCTCGCCTTCGAGACCATCGGTCGTCTCGAGAAGGACGCGATCATCTATCCGGCGTTCAGCACTGCGGTGGCGCTCGAGGCGCGTGAGCAGACGCTGCGGACGCTGATGCACATGCTGCTCGACGAAGAAGCCGACTATCGCGATATCTTCACCACCCGCAAGACCTTCATCAGCAGCGCGCTTGGGCGCATTTATCGCATCCCCGTCTCGCGACCCGATGGTGGCTGGATGGAGTACGAGTTCCCCGAGGGCGATCCGCGGCTCGGCATCGCGACGCACGCCAGCTTCACCGCGTTGCATTCGCATGCGGGGCGCAGCTCGCCCACGCTGCGCGGCAAGGCGATCCGCGAAATCCTGCTCTGCCAGCGCGTGCCGGATCCTCCGGGCACCATCGATTTTGCCGCCTTCAATGATCCGAACTCACCGGCGCACACCGCACGTGACCGCTTGAACGTGCACTCGATCGAGCCGGCGTGCGCCGGGTGCCACAAGTTGACCGATCCGGTTGGTCTCGGCATGGAACATATCGACGGTGCCGGCCAGCTGCGCACCAACGAGGATGGCTATGCCATCGACGCCTCGGGTTCGCTCGATGGCTTCGAATTCCAGGACGTGGCCGGCATTGGTCCTGCGCTGCGCGAGAACGTCGCGGCGCCTGCCTGCCTCGTCAATCGTCTCTACGCTTACGCCACCGC
>JBILGD010000146.1:0-5460 GCA_044351225.1 Steroidobacteraceae bacterium | reverse complement strand
CCTTGCCCTCGGAGACGTACTGCGGCGGCAACTTTGGTTCGGCGCCATCAACCGCCAGAAAAATCGTCACGGCACTCGCCACGATGGTGGCGAGCGGAATGCCGAGCATCGCCCACATCACGGGCGTGGCGCTGCGCCACCCTGAGACAGATGACATTGCAGAGTTCTCCATGACAGCCATAGTCGAGCGGGACCTCATTGCGCCGGTGCAAAGAAACGCGCCTCGGCGGTGGCGCGCACGGTGGGATCATCGAGGGCCTGAATCGACACGTACACCGTCGCAGTGCCCGGCGCGCGCTCATCCCACGCATCGCGTCGAATGCGCACGGCGGCGCTGAAAACCTCGCCCTCACCCACGGCGAATACCGGTTGTACCGGGTCGAGCCGATAACGGTCGGATTCCATGAGTTGCACGCGGAAGCTGCGTGCGCGCTCCGCCTTGTTGACGATCTTGAGCATGTACACGTTCTCGATTTCGCCGCTGTCGAGACTGCGATAGAGCGTATTGCGATCGTGCAACACATCGAGGCCCACCGGCTTGCGCATCGCGAGCGCAGCGACGAATCCTGTCATCAGCAGCGCGAGCAGCACGCCATAGATGATCACGCGAGGGCGCAGGACCTTGGATCGCAGGCCCTCGAGTGCGTGCTCCGTGTCATAGCGCACGAGGCCGCGCGGATAACCCATGCGATCCATGACGCCGTTGCAGGCGTCGATGCAGGAAGCGCAGGCGATGCACTCGTACTGCAGGCCCTTGCGAATATCGATGCCGGTCGGGCAGACCTGCACGCAGAGCGTGCAATCGGTGCAGTCGCCGAGTCCGGCGGCGCGCGGATCCACTCCCTTGCGTCGGCCGCCGCGCGGTTCGCCGCGATTCGCGTCATAGGAGATGATCAATGTATCTTTGTCGAACATCGCGCTCTGGAAGCGCGCGTACGGACACATGTACTTGCAGACTTGCTCGCGCAGGAAGCCGGCGTTGCCCCAGGTGGCAAAGCCGTAGAACAACACCCAGAACGTTTCCCAGCCACCCAAGGAGAGCGTCAAGGTTCGGCTCGCCAGATCCATGATCGGCGTGAAGAAGCCGACGAACGTGAATCCCGTCCACAGTGCAAAGACCACCCAAAGAAAATGCTTGCTCACCTTGCGGCGCAGCTTGTCGAGGGTCCAGGGTGCCGCATCAAGCTTGATCCGCTTGGCACGATCACCCTCGGTGATTTTTTCCATCCAGAGAAACACTTCGGTCCAGACGGTCTGCGGGCAGGCGAAGCCGCACCAGAGCCGACCAGCGACGGCGGTGAAAAAGAATAGACTGAGCGCCGCGATCACCAGCAACCAAGCCAGAAAAATGAAGTCTTGCGGCCAGAGGGTGAGGCCGAGCAAATGAAACTTGCGCGCCGGCAGGTCGAAAAGGATGGCCTGTCGATCGCCCCACGGGATCCATGGCAGCAAATAGAAAAAGCCGAGTAGCACCCAAGCTGCCGTGACCCGCAGACGCGAAAACGTGCCGCTGACCTCGCGCGGATAGACTTTTTGATGGGCAGCGTAGTACGACTCCTCGTCGACGGGCGTCGTCGGGGTCGCGCGCATGGTCATGGGCGGGGCGGCTGTGTGCTGACCAGCCAGGCGGTCAAGGCTGAGGCGAGTGCGCACACCAGCCAGAAGAACAAAAACCCCAGGCTGTAGAGCTCGGTGCGTCCCGCAAGGGCTGCAGTCGGTGTGAGCACGGCGACGATGGGTGCCGGATCTACGAAGGCAAAGAAAATCATGGTGGCGAGACTCGCCGACAGGAAGGAGCACCAGGTCACGGTGAGCGCGAGCCGCTTGTGCGGTGCGAGCTCATGCTCCAAGTGTTTTGACTCGTCAGGGACCATACTCGGCGACACGGGTTTCTCCGAGGCTGAGTACATAGGCGGTCAGCAGCGCGATGCGGATATTGCCGAGGCGCTCGCCTTGTGCGGGCATGGCATTCTGTCGACCGTTGGCAATCGTGCTGCGGATACTTGCGACAGATCCGCCATGCAACCAGACGTTATCGGTCAGATTCGGGCCGCCCACATCGGGATTTCCCTGGCCGTTCTCACCGTGGCAGGCGATGCAGTACATTGCGTAGTGATTCTTGCCGGCGGCAATGTCGCCGGTCGGCGCCGCCCGACCCGAGAGCGACATGACAAAGGCGACCGCGTCATCGACGCCCTGTTCGCCGAGCACCTCGCCCCACGGGGCCATGATGCCCACGCGGCCCTCATGGATCGAGGTACGGATGGCCTCGGTGGCGCCGCCCCAAAGCCAATCGGCGTCGGTAAGGTTCGGGAAGCCGCTGCCGCCGCGGCCATCGGAACCGTGGCACATGGCGCAATTGTTGGCGTAAAGGTTGCGGCCGATCGCCACCGCGGCAGGATCGAGCGCGAGTTCGCTCGGATCGTGCTCGGCGAAGCGCGCGAGAATCACTTGCGCGGAGCGTTCTTGCTCAGCCTGCATGGTTTCCCATTGTCTGATTTGCGTCCAACCCAGCGTGCCTTTGACATTGCCGAGTCCCGGGTAGAGCACTACATAGATGATTGCAAAGATCACCGACAGCACGAACATCCACAGCCACCAACGCGGCAGCGGATTGTTGTACTCGCGCAAATCGCCATCCCAGACGTGACCGGTCGTTTCCTGGGTCGTCGTCGATTCGCCACGGCGTTTGCGCATCCAGACCAGCAGCCACACCGCAGCAACGGTGTTGAGCGTGGTGAGTATGATCACGAACCAACTGACTGCGGGGCTCATCATTTTTCATCCTCAAGGGGCAGACGTGCGGCTTCATCGAACCGTTGTCGTTGACGACGACTGTAGGCCCAGAGACAGACGCCAATGAAACCAAGCATGGCGAGCAGCGTTGCGAGGCCACGCAGCATGCCGAATGTTTCTTCAGTCATATGCGTGCCGCCTCACTTCCATTGCTGCGAGGCGATGCCGAGAACCTGCAGGTAGGCGATCAGCGCTTCCATTTCGGACTTGCCGGCCACCTCATCGCTGGCCGCTGCAATCTGCGCGTCCGTGTAAGGGACGCCGACCACGCGCAGCGCCGACATTTTCTTCGACTCGGGTACGAGATCACGCGGCTTGATCAGATGCAGGCGATGCCACTCGTCGGTGTACTTGCCGCCGACGCGCGCGAGATCAGGGCCGGTGCGCTTGGAGCCGAACTGGAACGGATGGTCATAGACCGACTCGCCGGCGAGCGAGTAGTGACCGTAGCGTTCAACCTCGCCGCGCAAGGGTCGGATCATCTGCGAGTGGCAGGTATAGCAGCCTTCGCGCAAATAGATGTCACGACCCTCGAGTTGCAGCGGCGAGTAGGGTTCGACGCCGGGGGCGGCGTCCGTGACCTCGCTTTGCATGGTGAGGGGGACGATCTCGACCAGACCGCCGATGCTGATGACTACGGCGACCAGGATGCCGAGCAGGCCCACGTTTTTTTCGATGACTTCATGTTTCATGGTGTTGGCGTCCGTGGGGGCTTAGGCGTGCGCCGGTTGTGGCGAGGGGATAGCGACGGTCGCTGCCTTGCCTTGACCGACTGTCTTGGCCACGTTATAGATCATGACCACCACACCGATGAGCACCAGAAGACCGCCGACGAGGCGAATCGCGTAGTACGGATAGGTCGCTTTCAGTGCTTCGACAAAGGTGTAGGTCAACGTGCCGTCGGCATTGGTGGCGCGCCACATCAAGCCCTGCATCACGCCGGCGATCCACATCGAGACGGTGTAGAGCACCACGCCGATGGTCATCGTCCAGAAGTGCACATCGATCAGTCGCGTGCTCCACATCTCGGTACGACCATAGAGTCGCGGGATCAGCGCGTAGAGCGAACCGAACGACACCATCGCAACCCAGCCGAGCGCGCCCGAGTGCACGTGGCCGATGGTCCAGTCGGTGTAGTGCGAGAGGGCATTGACCGTCTTGATCGACATCATCGGCCCTTCGAAGGTCGACATGCCGTAGAACGACAGCGACACGATCAGGAACTTTAGGATGGGGTCATTGCGCAGTTTGTGCCACGCACCCGAGAGGGTCATGATCCCGTTGATCATGCCGCCCCAGGAGGGCGCAAGCAGCATGATCGAGAACGCCATGCCGAGCGTCTGCGCCCAGTCGGGCAGAGTGGTGTAGTGCAGGTGATGCGGCCCCGCCCACATGTAGATCGAAATCAGCGACCAGAAGTGCACGATCGACAGGCGGTAGGAATAGATCGGGCGCCCAGCCTGCTTTGGCACAAAGTAATACATCATGCCGAGGAAGGCTGCCGTCAGGAAAAAGCCCACCGCATTGTGTCCGTACCACCATTGCACCATGGCATCGACCACGCCCGCATAGACCGGGTAGCTTTTGGTGATCGTGACTGGGATCTCGGCACTGTTGACGATGTGCAGTACCGCCACCGTGATGATGAAGGCGGCGAAGAACCAGTTGGCGACATAGATGTGCTCGACCTTGCGCTTGACGATGGTGCCAAGGAACACGATGCCGTAGGCGATCCAGACCAGCGCAATCAGGATGTCGATCGGCCATTCGAGCTCGGCGTATTCTTTGCCAGTGGTCCAGCCCATCGGCAGCGATATGGCGGCCAGCACGATCACGAGCTGCCACCCCCAGAAGGTGAAGGCGGCGAGACCATCGGCGAACAACCGCGTATGACAGGTACGTTGGACGATGTAGTAGGAAGTGGCGAAGATCGCCGAACCGCCGAAGGCAAAGATCACAGCATTGGTATGCAGCGGACGCAGCCGGCTGTAGGTCAGCCAAGGCAGATCGAAGTTCAGTGCGGGAAAGAGCAGCTGCGCGGCGATGACCACTCCGACCAGCATGCCGACAAATCCCCACACCACCGTCATCAGCGCAAACTGCCGGACTACCTTGTCGTTGTACGACACGGCTGTTGCATTGGCGAACATCGTTGTTAACCCCTGAAAGAAATGACGCGCCCGCGACCAACGCCACCAGGCCGCGGAATGTTCGCCGCCGAACAGTTCCCGTGTAATAGGTACATGTCGCAGGGGCGTGGCGCAGCGTGCCGTCTCACGCTTGTGGGATGCTCTGCTTTCGCAATGCGTTTTCCCGAGGAGAGCCACAGCATGAAGATGTCGATCACAGTCAGGAATTCGGCCCGAGAAGCCGTCACGATTATTCTGGCAGTGGTCGTGCTTGCCGCCGGCTGTTTGCCGGGCGCAGTCGCCGAAGTTGCGGCAAGCGAGGATGGCGCAACGCTCTACGCCACCTGTGCGGCCTGCCATGGCAAGGACGGCGGCGGCCTGCGCGATGGGACGGTACCGGCCATCGGCGGTCAACCTGCCGCGGTGGTCTTGAAGGCCCTCGAAGATTTCCGCGCCGGCCGGCGCCGCGACCTGCGCATGCAACACTTTACCGATGCCGAACACCTCTCCGGCACCGCCGCCTTGCAGGCGATTG
>JBILGD010000056.1:0-16620 GCA_044351225.1 Steroidobacteraceae bacterium | reverse complement strand
ATCTCGCGCATCGCGAGCAAGCGGGCCGATGGTGAGGGCTCGGTGAGCGCGAAGGGGAACATGCTCGAACCCAGAGACAAGCCCAGAGATAATCCATGAGTCTACGCAGAACGAATTTCATCCAGCGGTATCTTTGGCCGATGGTTTGTGCCATCGGCCTCGTCGTTTTACCGACGGCCTTCGGACAGGACGCGTCGGCCATCGAACTTTTGAGAACCACGCCGGTCGCAGGCGGCGGTCAGGCGTACAGTCTGACCCTGCAAGCGCTCGGTCTGATGACGCTGCTGACCTTGTTGCCGGCGATCGTGCTGTCGATGACGGCATTCACGCGGATCGTCATCGTGCTCGGTTTGCTGCGCCAGGCGATCGGTACCGCCCAGACACCGCCCAATCAGGTCATCGTCGGACTGGCCTTGTTTTTGACGTTTTTCGTCATGGCGCCGACGCTCGAAGAAGTTCAGCGTGTCGCACTGCAGCCGTATGTCGAAGCGAAGATTCCGTTCGAGACGGCGCTCGAGCGTGCGGTCGATCCGATGAAGAAGTTCATGCTGGCACAGACTCGCGAGTCGGACATCAAGCTTTTCATGGATCTGGCCAAGACGCCTCCCGTGACCGCGCCGATGGAAACGCCGCTCGCAGTGTTGCTACCAGCGTTTCTTACGAGTGAACTGCGAACCGCGTTCACTATCGGCTTTCTCATCTATATCCCCTTCCTCGTCATCGATCTCGTCGTCGCCAGCGTCTTGATGTCGATGGGCATGATGATGGTCTCGCCCGTGATGATCGGTTTGCCGTTCAAGTTTTTGCTATTTGTACTTGTCGACGGCTGGGCGCTGATCTTGGGTTCGCTCGCGGCCAGTTTTGCGGCACCGCTGCCATGAACGAGACGGGTGTCATCGACCTCGTGCGCGAGGCGCTGTGGGTCGGCGGTCTCGTTGCTGGACCCATCCTCGTCATCGTGTTGATCGTTGGCGTGATCATCGGCATCTTTCAGGCGGCAACATCAATCAACGAAATGACGCTGAGCTTTCTGCCCAAACTCATTGCGGTGATGTTGCTGACCTTGCTGATCGGTGGTTGGCAGCTACAGTTATTGGTCGATTTCGCGCGACGTATCTTCGAGCGTATCCCGGACGTGGGGCTCTGATGTCATGCTCGATCTCGGCGTACTGACCCTGAATTGGCTGGAATCGCTGCTGTTGCCGCTGACGCGACTGACGGCGTTCTTTCTGGCCGCGCCGCTCTTCAGTCAGTCCGCGGGTACCGGTCGAATTCGGGTGATTTATGCGGCGGTGCTTTGCATCGTGGTGATGCCGGCGTTTCCGACCTCGCTGTCCGACCCTGGACGTCCTTTTGGCGAGCCGACATTGTTGCTGCTGCTCAGCGAAGCCTTGATCGGGATCTCGATGGGTCTCGCATTGCAGTTCGTTGCGGCGGCCGTGGTCACCGCAGGCGAGCAGATTTCGATGGCCGTCGGTATCAGTTTCGCTCAGTCGTTTGACCCGACGATCGGCTCGACGCCGATTCTGTCCCAGTTCCTGAACTTGCTCGCCTTGTTGATTTTTCTGACGGCGGGCGGACACACGGTGGTGATTGCGATGATCACCGAGAGTGTACGGGCCATGCCCCCGGGTGAGTTTCGGCTGATGGATATTCCGTCCTTGCTCGAGTTTTCCTCCATCATTTTCAAAGGCGCGGCGCTGCTTGCAGCACCTTTGCTGCTCACCTTGCTCGCGGTCAACATCGGCGTTGGTGCGCTCTCGCGAGCGACGCCGTCGCTCAACGTATTTGCGGTAGGTTTCGCGGTCAGCTTGCTGGTGGGCTTCGGTTTGTTGTTCGTGCTCATGCCAGCGATTGCGGAGCGCATCGTTGAGCTTTGGCAAGAGGGCGGTGCGTATATCCGTCCGCGTTTGCTTGGAGGCGCCTGAGTATGGCCGAGGAGCAAGGCCAGGAAAAAACAGAAGAACCCACGGCGCGGCGACTTTCGCAGGCACGCGAGCGAGGCGAGCTGCCGCGCTCGCCCGACTTTGGCGGTGCGGTTGAGGTGCTGGTGATTTGCCTGCTGCTGGTGGTCATCGGCGGCGGTCTCGTAGATAGCTTCTCGGCGCTGCTGAAGGGTAGCCTGAGCTTTTCACGCGCGGAGATTGAAGCACCGGAGGATCTGCCGTTGGTGCTTGGCAATCGCATCTTCGAGGGGTTCTGGGCGGTGCGGTGGATTCTGATCGCCTCGGTGGTGGTGGCCCTGCTGGCAGCGACGATGAATGGTGGTTTCAACTTTTCTGGAAAGGCGGCCGCACCAAAGTTCAGCAAGCTCAACCCGCTCAATGGCCTGAAGCGTATTTTCGGTACGCAAGCCTGGGTGGGATTGCTGCGCAATCTGCTGAAATTCCTGGCGATCGCTGCGGTGCTCGGCGCCGTGCTCTGGTCGAGTCGTTTCGAGATGATCGCCTTGTCACGGGAGGCGTTCGAGCCCATGGTCGCGACGGGTGCGGAAATGGCGCTGACCACTTTCACGCTGGTGAGCGCGGCGGTGGCGGCGATCGCCATCCTTGATGTGCCGTATCAGCGGTGGTCTTACCTCAGGCGACTGCGCATGACCCTGCAGGAAGTGCGCGACGAGATGAAGGACATCGAAGGTCGACCCGAAGTGAAGCAACAAATCCGTCGCAAGCAGCGCGAATTCAGTCGCGGACGGATGCTCGATAAGGTGCGAGATGCCGATGTTGTCATCGTCAACCCGTCGGAGTTCGCCGTCGCACTCGAGTATGACGAGACACGCAGCGCGGTTCCGATCGTACTCGCCAAAGGTCGCGGTGAAGTCGCTGCGGCTATCAAGGAGCGTGCCGGCAAGGCAGGCGTGCCGCTCGTGTCGGCACCACCACTGGCCCGCGCCATCTACTTCACCACTGAAGTGGACGATCCGATACCTGAGGGACTCTACCGCGCTGTGGCAGCGGTTCTGGCTTACGTGTTCCGTTTAAGCGCATTGTCGCCGGGTCTTGAGTCGCCGGAACTGCCGCGGCCGGAGTTGCCACCCGAATTCATGTTTGACGAAAACGGCACGCCGATGACTGGGGGACGCGCATGACGAGAGTATTTGCGGGGCGGTTGGCGGGGTTGGTCGCCAGTGAGGCGGCGCGCCTTGCGGTCACTCGAGGCGAGCAACCCGTGCTCGTCATCTGCGCAACAACGGCCGATTCGCTCTCGGGTCCGTCGCGCGAGTTGGTGCGCGACTTGCGTGCCAATGGAGCACGCACGGAGTTTCATGTGTCGGGCGATGCCGATGCATTGCTGCAGTCGACCAATCGTCTGCTGGCGGATATCCCGCTCGAATCCATTCTCACCAGTGCGACGCATCATCCGCCGCACTTGCTCGTCATCGACGAGGCTGAAGGTCTTTCTCCGCAAGAGGTCGCCGCATTACGGCGTATTGCCAACGGCCTGCGCGGTAGCGCCTTTCGCGTGCTGTTGCTGGTGCGGCATGCTGCACTCGGTCTGCGTCAGCTGCCGATCGCTGAACTTGCAGAACTCGCCATCGTCTGGGATCTCGATGGCACAACCCTGCAGACTGGGGAGCCGCTGCTCGGTCCCGATGAGCCCTCGGGAATGGCAATCACTCCCGCCGCTACGACAGCGAGTCCGACGCGGGATGCGAAGCCACAGCCTTCGCGAAGCGATGAACCGATCACCACTTCGGTAAAAAACGACAAAGAAACCGTGGCGGCAACCGATGCGAGGCTGCGCGACGTACTCTCCGAGCTCGCGCGCGAGCGCGCCGAAGCGCGTGGTTTCGATGTCACGACGCCACGTCGTGCGCTCTCAGCTCCGGCCAAGGCCATGGTTGCGCTCTCGGTATTATTGATCGCGGGGTTTGCAGCGTATGAGCTTTGGCTGCGCGAGATTCAAACCGGACCCTTCGTCTATGACTGCGGATTGCACCCAGACCGCGAGACGGTAGACGTGTTGCTCGCGCAGGTGGGGCGCAGCACGCCGACTCGCGTGATCGCGGAAGGTGGACGGTTTCGGCTGCAGGTCGGGCCGTTTACTGGGCGAGCCGCGGCAGAAGCTGCACAAGCGCAGGTTTGGCGGCTGGGTGCGTGCCGGGTCGTCCCTGCGGTAGCGCAGGCGGCGAAGCCGCCGGCGGGCAAGACAGGAGGTTAAAATGATGTCGGAGAATAAAAGCGCAGCATCGGGCTCGGGTGAAAGCGAGACTCGCGGCGTATTCAAGTCGGCAGACAACGCCCCGCAGCGCATCAATGAGATGACCAATTCGGCGGTGTCTGATGTGGCGGTTGAACGGGGCACCGAGACGCTCCCGAACTCGGCTGCGTCGGTCGTTATCGAGCCAGCGCAGACGAACGACTTGCAGGCTGTCGACGAGGCGGTGGCTGCCGTGGCCTCCGTCACCCAGTCGCTCGAGGATTTGCAGGCGTCAATGGCCAAGGTCAACGAGGTGGTGCAAACGGTCGAGCAGCGACAAGTACAGATCGTGGAGGCGCATCAAAAGGCTGAGGCAATGCTGGCTGAGGTGAGCCGGATCAGCGCAGCTTTGTCGTTCGATAACGCGTTGCGCGAGCGTATCGAGGCGACGATCGCGCGTACGCGACGACTGCGCACGGGTTTGGAGAAATGACCGACACGCTGAAGTCGTGTCGAAGTCACGGAGGTTTTTAAAATGAGTGACGAATCCAAGGCAAAAGCCGGCGGGGATGACGCTGCCGCAACAAGTCCGCTCGAAACGCTGACGTCGCTGGTGCTTGATGCCGCCGATGCCGCCAACGATAGCGCCCAGTCGACGCAGGAGGCGATCAAGCGTTTGACGCGGGTCGTCGAGACCAACGAGGCGACCACAAAAGCCGTCCGTAACGCGCCAGCCATCTTCGGCGCCATCATGATGAGCATCGGGATCATCATGGCGGTCGTCGTGGCGATGGTGTTTTCCAAGCTCAATGAAAGAGCAGCGGCGCTCGATGTGGCGATTGCCGCGCAGGCCGAAGGGCTTGAGAAAGTGGAGCGCACACTCAAGGATCTTGCCATGCTTGAGTCGAACTTGGAGAAATTCCAGAAGATCGCCGATGACACGACGCAACGTGCGATGGTGACACTGCGCGAACAGGTCAAAAACGACAGACTCGCGCTGCAGCAGCTCGAGACCCGCAGGCTCAATGAAATGCTCGCTTCGCTGCGCGGCGCGGTGTCGACAGCGCCGCGATCCGCTTCCTCGCCTTCTGGTGGCGATGCCGGTCGGCTTGCGGCAACCAAGCTCGAATCAGGCAAGCTCGCCGATCTGGAAAAATCGATTGCGCGAATCGACGGCGTGAGATTGAGTGCCGTCGAGAGCGGGATTGCGAAGATCGATGCGCGGCTGGCGGCAATGGAGAAATCCGCAAAGAGCGGGGGTGGCGGCGCTGCTGATACGAAACGCCCCGTGGCTGTGCTCTCCGATGCGCAGGCCAAGGACATGAAATCGGCCGTCGCGGAACTCGGCAAACTGAAGACCGAAGTGGCTGCCCTGCGCGAACTCATCGAGCAGCGCACCAGCGAGCTCCAGTCGGGTGTGCCGGCGATCCGTCGTTCGGGTTCCTAGGCCCGCAATCCTGCGGCCCGCTGCGTCGCGCCGAAGTTACAGCGGCACGGCGCGGCAGCCGGCGTTGCAGGTCTCTGCCGCGCCGCGGAGCACATTGAGCTCGGCCGTGTCGGATCGCGGCAGCGCCCGAATTCGTGCAATCGGCCAGCGACTTGCGACCGCCGCTTCGGCGGTCGGAACGAGCAGCACGCTGCGGCCTTCCGCGAGTCCTCTGAAGCCTGCGATCGACATGTGCAGTTTGCCGCGCTCGATCGTGACCTCGAATTGCGCGGCGCGGCAGGCGAGCGATGTGAGGACTTCCCGTGCCGCATCATCAACATGGCTGCGAACTTCGCGAAACCAGGCGTCACCGGTGTTGGCGGCAAAGCGACCGCGTAGACCGGGACGGACCCGAGCAGTCAGATCACGCGCTGCGATGATTCGATTACCGCTACGAGTGTCAACCACAGTGATTTGGATCTGCAATTCACGCGGCAAGCGGATCCAGTCATCAAGATCACGCTGTGAGATCGGTGAGCCGCGATACTCAAGCCGCACGCGCAGTAGCTCGGCAGTCTGGGTCATTGCGTCCGCCGTCGGGGTTTGGACACGGACATTGCCGGACAGTTCGGTGAGCGTTGCCGGAATGAGCGTCTCCAGTCGTGCGCGGTCATTCGCCGACCAGGCCGGATGTGGCTCACCGGCTGCGAAGTCAAGCGTGATCAGTCGTTGTAGACCGTGTGTGGCGACACAGTTATCTTTGATTCCCGTGACGGCGGAGTCCACGGCGCCGGCTGACGCTATGCAGCGAGTGATCGCACGATCCGCGATCTCGGCGCTCTGCGCATTATTTCCCCACCGGGTCATGCGGATGTTCTCGGTGATGCGACCGTCGCGGCTAACCGTCGATTCGATCTGCAGAGGGGCGAGCTGCGATTCCAGGCAGGCTTGCAGGCGGTCAGCCTCGCGCTGCAGTGCAGCATCCGCGGTTACTTGAGCGCGGCTCTGTGCGTGCACCGAGTTTGCGGCCATTGCAGCAAGCACGCTTGCGGCAACGAGGGCGACCCGCCGCGATCGCCCGCGCACGCTGCACTCGTTCACGGCGAGCGACGCCGCAGCGCGACCACCTGTTGACCCGGCAGTCGCACGGTCGCTTGATAGGAGTCGTTGCCGAGCGGTTCGAGCGAGACAATTTCGGCGCCGCTGATGACGCCCGAGATGCGCGTGCGAATGTGATCTTCGCGCACACGACTGTCGGCGATCACCGAGTCACTCGCGAACTCGACGCCATAAAGTTGCTCGGCCAGATTGCGATAGGCATCGAGCTTGGCGGCGCGCGCGGCTTGCAAGCGGCGCTGAGCCGGATCGCTCCCCGCCTGTGCGGTGATGGAGGCGAAGCCGAGGGCAACCATGTCCGGTTCGCGCACGGGCGTTGGCGCCGACTCGAGTTGACGCACGGTCACCGCAGGCTCTGCGGAGGGTACCGCGCGAGAGCTGAGACCTTCACGCCGCGGAATGGGCTGCCGCAATACGGAGCCGCGCTCCCAGGGTATGCCCGAGATGCGCAGCGGCAGCGGACGCTGCGGCGTCGCCAACGGGTCGGAGACGGAGACGGTGGCGCAGCCGGACAAGAACAACCCGGATGCGGCGATCAGTATTGGTGCGATACGACGGCTCACATCTGCCCAGTCGGCGTATCGACGCGCGGCTTGAGTCATGGTCGCGTCCGCCTCGCCGCCGGCGCTGGCGGATTTCCGTATGGCACGGCGGTTGCAAAGTAGGGAGGGGGCTCCCGGATTGCCGGTTGCCGCCCGATGAGAAACGACTTAACCCATTGATTCATATAATTTAAAATGGCAGCGATCCCGTTCGACTTGATGTCGAACCTTCGACAATTCGGCAAAAACTTGCCGCTACAGGCGGCGGCAATCCCGTTGGGATTTCTGCTGCTGCTCGGCATGTTGCTGCTGCCCGTGCCGCCGTTACTGCTGGATCTCTTCTTCACGTTCAACATCGCGCTCTCGCTGATCATCCTGTTTCTGGCCATCGCAGCAGCGCGGCCATTCTCGTTTTCGGTCTTCCCGACCGTATTGCTGTTCGCAACACTGTTGCGTCTCGCGCTGAACGTGGCGTCTACCCGTGTCGTCTTGAGCGCTGGCCATGAGGGCACCGATGCGGCCGGCCATGTGATCGAAGCTTTCGGCTCCGTGCTCGTCTCCGGCGATTACATCGTCGGTCTCGTGGTGTTCGCGATTTTGGTGATTATCAACTTCATCGTCGTCACCAAGGGGGCGGGCCGTGTCTCGGAAGTGACGGCGCGTTTTACGCTCGATGCAATGCCCGGCAAACAGATGGCGGTGGACGCCGATCTCGCAGCGGGTCTGATCACGCAGGACCAGGCGCGTACCCGTCGACGTGAAATCACCTCCGAGGCGGATTTCTATGGTTCGATGGACGGTGCGAGCAAGTTTGTTCGCGGTGACGCGATCGCCGGCATCCTGATTCTGCTCATCAATATCATCGGCGGTGTGCTCGTCGGTACGATGCAGCACGACATGTCGATGAGCATGGCGCTCGAGCGCTACACCACGCTGGCCGTGGGTGACGGTCTCGTCGCGCAGGTACCGGCGCTCTTGCTGTCGGTCGCGACAGCAATCATCGTGACTCGCGTGTCGGGCGAGGAATCGCTGCACGAGCAGACCTCGAACCAGTTCAACAATATCGAGGCCTGGTGGCTGACCGCCTGTATCCTCGCATTACTCGGCGTGATTCCCGGCATGCCGCATCTTGCGTTTCTCTCGCTCGCCGGCGTGACCGCAGCCGCGGCGTGGATGCTCGGCAAGCGCCGAGAGCAGGCGCGCCTTGCCGAGAAGAAATCAGACGACGCGCCGACTGCGCCGCGCGAGTTGTCCTGGTCCGACGTGCAGCAGGCCGATGCCATCGGTCTCGAAGTGGGTTATGCGCTCGTGGCGTTGATCGACACGCAGCAGGGCGGATCGCTTGTTACTCGTATCCGCGGCATCCGCAAAAAACTTACTTATGAACTTGGTTTCCTGATACCGCAGGTACACATACGCGACAACCTCGATCTTCGGCCTGAGTCGTATCAGATCATGGTCAACGGTGTGGTCATCGGTCGCGGTGAAGTAAAACCCACCCGCGAACTGGCGATCCATTCGGGTGTGGTGCACGGCGAACTGCAGGGGCTGCGCACCAAGGATCCGACTTTCGGGCTCGATGCAGTGTGGATCGATCCTGCGCAGCGCGATTACGCGCGTTCGCTCGGTTATACGGTGGTCGATGCAAGCACCACCATCGCGACGCATCTCAACAAGATCCTGCAGGAGAACTGCAATCTGCTGTTGGGTCACGACGAGACGCAGCAGCTGGTCGACAAGCTCGCCGCCGCCGCGCCGAAGCTCGTCGAAGAACTCATTCCAAAGAAATTGTCGATTGGTACGCTTACGCAGGTGCTGCAAAATCTGCTCGCCGAAGGCGTGTCGATTCGCGATCTGCGCGGTGTGCTGCTCGCTCTCGCGCCGGTGGCCGAAAAGGTCCAGGACATCGACGAACTCACCGGCGTTGCTCGTATCGCACTCGGCCGCATGATCGTGCAGCAGTACGCACAGCACGGCGATGAGCTCTCGGTGATGACGCTTGCGCCCGAGCTCGAGCAGGTCTTGCACGCCACGGCTCGACGCGGACAAGGCGGCAATATTCCTGTCGAGCCAGAACTTGCCGAAGGTCTGCTGCGCTCGGTCAGCAGAGCTGCTCAGGACGAAATGAATGCCGATCGACCGGCGGTACTCGTTACCTCGCCCATGCTGCGACCGTGGTTGTCGCGCATCCTGCGGCCACGTATTGCGGGTCTCTCGATCCTCTCTTATTCGGAACTTCCCGAGGACACGAATCTTCGGGTCAACACCAGCATCACAGTGCAGTCGCGACAGAGCGCGGCCGCGTAACGGGGATAGCTCATGCGTATCGAACGGGTTGTAGCCAATACCTTCAACGAAGCGAGCGAGCGATCGCGCCGGCTGTACGGGCCCGATGTGTTGCTGATCTCCTCGAGTCGTGTGGGTAACTCGCATGAATTGCTGGTATGCACGGATACGAGTGATGTGGACGACGCAGCGACGGCGGTGGGTCCGGCCGCAGGCGAGGCTTTCGCGGCGAGCTTGCAGGACGAGTTGCAAGCGGACCGAGTTCATCGACGCACTGGGCCGACCGGCGCGACGGTCAGCGCTCCGTCGGCGGCTGCTAATGCCATCGATGACGGCGCAGCGCTGGTCGGGGTTATTCGTCGAGAACTGCAGGCGCTCGAACTTCGACTCGCGGCCGGCAACGGCAGCGTGCGTGGTTTGCGCGAGAAAATGGCGTTGCTCGAGCAAGGTGTGTCGGCGGGCTATGCCGCGCGATTGCTCGACGCCGGGCTCGACAGTGCGACCATGGCGGCAAGACTGCTCGATGATCTGTCGCGCGGCTCGGCCGACACCATGCTCGGCGAGCGACCCGCGGTCTTCGTCGGTCCGGCGGCAGGCGGCAAGACCACCGCAGCCATGCAGGCAACCCGGTTGATTGCCGCTGCCAAGGGGGTACCGGCTGTGGTCAGTGCCTCGCGCGATTCGCGGCCTGGCGCACGCGAGAAATTTTTTGCCATGGCGGATGCTGCCGGCATCGAGTCAAGTTGGGGCGGGGTGGCGACCGGCGCACTGGTGGTCGATGCCGGGGGCTATAACCGCGACGATCTGCGCGAGGCTCGACCCGAGCTCGCGACCTACGACGTCTATCTTTGTATTCCGGCGTATCTCAATCGCGGCTCTGCGGCGCGCTGGTTCGATTGCGCCGTGCCAATCGCCGGCGTGATTCTCACTCATTGGTCGGAAACCGAAGTGCCACTCGGTCTGCTCGGCGGCATGGCTGAGCGTGGCCTGCCGCTCGCCGGTTTGTCGGCGTCTGCCGATCCCTCGGTGCCACTGACGCGCGCTGCGGTCGCCTCGATCGGCGAGTCAGTACGCAGCGCCTTCGAACTTGCGCTCGCCCAAGCCACCTCGAGTGTCGAATGATGGACTACATCGAGCGTAAAACGCGCGTTATCACCTTCTCGAGCGGCAAAGGCGGCGTCGGCAAGACGTTTCTCAGCCTGAACGTTGCCGCTGCACTCGCTGATCGCGGACATTCGGTGGTCCTTTTCGATGGCGACATGGGCTTGGCCAACGTCCATGTGCTGCTCGGTATGCAGCCACAATATGACGTGTCCGACGTGATCGCCGGTCGTTGCACCTTGTCGCAGACCCTGCTCGAGGGTCCCGGTGGCATCAAAGTCATCCCGGGCGCTTCGGGCAAGCGGGATATGGCCGAGATGAACATGTTCGAGATGACGCGCATCGTGCAGGCGCTGGGTCGTCTCGACCCGCCACCCGACTTCATGCTGATCGACACGGGCGCCGGAATCGGCAAGCACGTGACGACCCTCGCGCGACTGGCCGACTCGATCGTGGTCGTGGTCCGTGATGAACCGGCGTCTCTGGCCGATGCCTACGGCCTGATCAAGGTCATGAATCAGGATTTCCGCAGCCGCAATTTCGAAGTGATCATCAATGACGCTTCGAGCACGCAGCGCGGTGAACAGGTCTTTGAAAGACTGCAGCAGGTGGCCATGCGATTCCTGGGATTGCCGCTGGTGTTGGCCGGTGTCGTGCCGCACGAAGCCGAAGCCATGGGCGTGGTACGTCGTCGCGAAACCTTGCTCAGTGCCGCACCGCGCAGCGCTGCGGCGACCGTGGTGCGGCAGATCGCGGGCCGATTCGAGAGTTTGCGCGTCGATACCGAAAGCTCGCGGTTCCTGATCGATCGATTGGCGGACGTGGCGGCAGCGAGTAGCAAATGAAACGGCTGGGCGACGCTTACACTGAAGTGGCTTGTTCGACTGCGCCTCAGACCGCGGTCGCGGTGGATTTCGCCGGTCACTTCAAGCTGGTCAAGCGCGTCGCCGCGCATTTTCGCGGTCGTCTCCCAGCGGCGATCGAGCATGCGGATCTCGTGCAGGCGGGGCTTGTGGGTTTGATGGAGGCCATCGATGCCTTCGATCCCGAGCGAGGCAATGATTTCGAAACCTTTGCCAAGCTACGCATCCGTGGCGCAATGCTCGATGAAATTCGTCGTGCGGCATGGGCCCCGCGCAGCACGGTCAAGGTTGCCGTGGAGGCGAGGGCGGCGGCGACTCGCATCGCCAATGAAACGGGTATGCCCGCGACGCACCGGCAAATCGCCGAGCAGCTCGGGCTCGATGTAGCCCGTTATCACGAGCTCCGAGGTCGAAATCAGGGTCTCGCCGGCTCCGTGACGCTCGAGGAACTCGATTTCGTCAGTGATGAGGTCGCGCCCGACGAAGCTGCGGATGAAGACAGTATTCATCGTGCGCTGAAGCAGGGTATTGCCGAGTTGTCTGATCGTGAGAAAACCGTGGTGGCGCTCTACTACGATCGAGAGCTGACGCTGCGCGAAATCGGCGCCGTACTCGAGGTCAGCGAGTCGCGCGTGAGTCAGATGCTCACGGCAATCGCCAAGAAATTGCGTGGATTGATGAATGGTGACGGCAATTCGCAACCGCACCACCGTCAACGTCAACTGCAGCGGAAATCTTCGCCGGGAGAGGCAACGTGTTCGTAATCATTGGTCTCGTATTGCTGTTCGGCTGCGTGTTCGGCTTTTATGTTAATCACGGTGGCCCGATGGGTCCCATTCTCGAGGCGACCCCGACCGAGATGGGCATCATTCTCGGCGCGGGCATCGCCGCAATGTTGATGGGTAACAGCCTGCAGATCCTCAAGGGAGTCGGTGCTGGCCTCGGCAAGTGTTTCAGCGGGCCGGCGTACCACAAGCAGGAGTTTCAGGACACCATCACGCTGATCGTGAAACTCTTCAAGCTATTCAAGGCTGAGGGCGCCGTGGCGCTCGAGCCTCACATCGAAAATCCCGAGGGTAGTGCGGTATTTGGTGAGTATCCGAAGCTGCTGAAGGATCATGCGCTGATCGCCATGATTTGCGACACGATTCGTCTGCTCGTCACTTCGAACCAGCCGCCGAAACCCGAGGCCGTCGAGGATTACCTCAACGTCGCCATCAAGACCCATCACCATGGTGCGCTCAAACCCGCCGAAGCCATGGCGAACCTCGAGGGCGCACTACCGGCGCTCGGCATCGTGGCTTGCGTACTCGGCGTGGTGAAAACGATGGCGTCGATTGATCAGCCTCCCGCAGTGCTTGGCGCGCTGATCGGTAGCGCTCTCGTCGGTACGTTCCTTGGTGTGTTCATGGCCTACGGCATCGTTGGCCCGCTGGCTGCGCGCATGAAGCAGATCATCGATGAAGAAGGTCAGATCTATCATGTGGCGAAGTTCACCTTGGTCGGTCATCTGCGCGGCGATCCCGTACCGCTGATCATCGAGTCGGCACGCGCCGCAATCGATCATCACTCGCAACCCAGCTTCGCCGAAGTGTTCGATGGCCTCCGCGGCAAGTAATACTGCCGTGGTCGGCTCGTCTGCTGAATCTGTGGCCGAGGTGGCGCAAGCCCCCGCGTCCGAGGCTGTACCGTCGGCTGAGGCGGCGCCCCCCGCTCCGGCAGCGGCTCCGGCGGAGGGCGCTGCACCCCTGCAGCCCATCATCATCAAGAAGATCATCGATGATGGGCATGCCGGTGGACATGGTGGTGCGTGGAAGATCGCGCTCGCCGACATGATGACGGCCATGATGGCGTTTTTTCTGCTGATGTGGCTGCTTGGTGCCACCAACGCGGATCAGCGCAAAAGCATCGCGGAGTACTTTCAGCCGACCAACGCACCGCGGGTCGACATGTCGGGCGGTTCCACGGGTTTCTTTGGTGGCATGTCGCTCATCGATCCGAAGGCCCTGCCACTCACGCTGACCCAGACGGGCATCACTCAGTTGACGGCACCGGGCACCGAAGAAGAAGAGGTTACTTCTGAAGATCAGGCTCTGCCGCAGGGTTTGAGCGAGGAAGAGCGGCGCAAGATCGCGGCCGAAGAGGACGAGAAGAGCTTCGAGAGTTTGCAGGACAAACTCGAAAAACAGATCGGCGCGGACCAAAAGACTGCTGATTTGATGTCGGTAGTCAAGTTCGTGCGCGAAAAAGAAGGCCTGCGTATCGAGATTTTGGACGATGCCGGATTTTCCATGTTTGGTTCGGGTACCAACTCGCTCTCTGGAGAGGCAAAGGCCCTGATCGAGAAGGTGGGCGAGAGTCTCAAAGGTGTGCCCAATGAGATCGCGGTACGTGGACATACCGACAATCTGCAGTTCAAGAATTCTTCGAACAACAACTGGAGTTTATCGGCCAATCGCGCCGACATGACCCGTCAGTTTCTCAATTCGATCGGTGTCGACAATTCGCGCTTTTCGCGAATCGAGGGCGTCGCCGACTCACAGCCTGTCAACCCGGACAACCCGGCGGACCCGCGCAACCGCCGTATCAGCATCACCGTGCTGTATCGCGACGGCGCACGACCTGCACAATGAGCATGCGTTGGCGAACATCGTCTGGCATATGGCTGGCCTTGGCAGTGGTATTTCTTTGGTCAGACCCTGCTGCGGCGCACTTTCTGCGGGGCTTCGATCTATTTCGAGAAGGCAAGTATTGCGAAGCGCGCGATGCGTGGATGAAGAGCGAAAAATCCGGGGATTCCACCTCGCCGTTTGGCCTCGCCGAACTTTATGCGCGCGGTCTTTGCGTCAAGCAGGATGAAAGATTGGCGAGCCGTTGGTATCTGACGGCAGCGTTGCGTGGTAACCCGCGGGCGCGTGCGGAAATCGGCTTGCGCTATGCATACGGCAAAGGCGTGGCCGCGAGCGCTTTCAAGGCCTATGTATGGATGTCAGCGTCGAAGGCGACCGCGGGTGGCTGGGAGAGCGATTTTGTCGCGACCGTGGACAAGAATGTCGCGGTGGTAGAGCCGTTATTGAGCGCCGATGAGCGAAGACGGGCGCGACAGGTGATGGCTGAGTTCGCCAAGATCTACCGTTTGCCGCGCGAGTTCGATTCACTCGACTGAGCGAGTGACCGACCGTCGCTGGCCACCAACGCTCAGGTGCCGGCGTCGGTGAAACGCACGACCACTTGCGCGCACACCGGGTCGTCGACGGATGGCGTACCCGTAACGCGCCAGCGCGCAGCACGCGCCCACGCCAGCGCGGCTTCGTTCGCCTCGGACTGCGGCGCTGCGTCCGATATCTCGAAGGATCGCCCCGCCTCGATGTTGGTGGCGCACACCTTCAAGCCGACCGTCTCGCGTCCAACTTTGCGTCGTTGTTCTACGGTCAGATACGAGGTTGCCGAGCGCGACGCGCTTTCGAGCAGAATGCGCGCCCGTGTCACTCCGGTAGAGACTGACTCACTTGATGCCGTTTCCGGAGCGCCAGACGTAGCGCCCTTCATTGCAGGCGGTGTGGCGTCGGCACGCCGGGTGTCGCTGTGCGCGATATCGCGCGTGTTGACGCTGGCGTTTGCATCGACGGGTTCGGGCATGGCCGAGGAGTGATGCTGCTGGATCTTCCAGGTGCCATCACGATAGGTGTAGACGAATGTGTAGCGTGCCGAGACCACGGAGGCATTGCCGGATGAATCCATCACCGAGAAATCGTAGAGTCCCGCATCGATCGAGGCGTTGCAGCCGTGATGGGTGACACGCTTGACGATCTGGCCGCGCGGAAACTTCTGCAGGAAGTGCACGAAGTAATCCTTGATCGAGGCGGTGTCGGTCCGCGGTACATTCGATACGGTGGGCAGCAGAACGGCATCCGGCCAGTAGAGTGCAGCCACCCGCGAGGAGTCGAGCGAGGCCAGCGCAAGATTCCAGCGACGGAAGAGATCAGCGATGGCCTCGTCGTTTGCCACGGTGCATGAGCCCGCGTTCGCTTTTGTGGTCGAGGCTGCATGGGCGAGGGGCGCATCGATCAGCGTCAACAATGTCATCGCTGCGGCGGTCGAGGCGAGTGCTCCCGCGCCAACTCTGCCAGCAATGAATGTCGATCCTCGTTCCCGTTCGAATTTCATGGTTGCTCCGTAGTACATCCGCCCGATATCTTGCTGCTCAATGGAACCCGCAAACGACCGCCATGCCTCAGCGCCGGAGGCCCCCAATGCCTCAAGGGCAATGCCGGGCGCACTGCGTCGCAGCGGTGGCCTGCGCTGGCATGGTCGAGCGCTGCGTCGTTGGCGTCTGCACGAGCCCTTCCGTCGCTCGATCCATGCCTTCCTGCAGGCTTGGCAACCCGACGGCTCGGACCTCATCCTGCTTGGGCCAAGTGCGGGCTGGTTCCTGCCTTCCGTCTTCTTGCGACGTTTCAGTCGACTGATCCTCGTCGAACTCGATACCTCGGCACCGTTTTTTTTCAGTCTACGACATGGGCGTGCGCTGCAGCAGAGTGGTACGACGCTGGAGTGGCTGCAGGCGGATCTCGTCACCGTGCTGCCGCATCTGCTGGCTGCGCACCGCAGCGCCACGGTCCTGTTTTGCAATGTTCTTGGGCAGCTTGGTCTCGAGCGTGGCGATTACGAATCGCGTCTTGCCGAGATCAGCGGGCTACTCGAGGGGCGCTCATGGGCGAGTTTTCACGATCGGTTTTCGGCGCGCCTGCCGATCGACCGACTGGCGAATGCAAATGCTTTCTCCACCGCTACACCGATGGACGCGGCGATGCTGCAGCGGCTAGGTTGCAGTGGTGAGTGGACCGATCACGGGACGGGCGCGGTGTTGCCACCCGGCATCTTGCGTCATTACTTTCCGTGGCGCATCGTTCCGGATCGCTTCCATTGGGTCGAGGCAGGAATCGTTCAATGAAAAGCCGCTCGATATCCACTGAACGTCCACCGCGCTACCGGCGTTCGGCGCCCATCATGCTCAGCCTCACCCTGCTGTGTCTGCTTCCAGCTTGTACCAGTCGGGTCGAATGCGATGATGTGGCGGTGATCGACAAGATGCTCGACCTCGCCAAGCGTGGGGTGGTGAAGGATCTTGCCGCGCAATGCGCGA
>JBILGD010000007.1:0-42399 GCA_044351225.1 Steroidobacteraceae bacterium | reverse complement strand
ATCTCGGCGCGCGGCAAGGCACCTCCGGTCATCACCACGACCGCAGTCAACCAGGGCACGCCCTCGTAGCAAAGCGCGACCGCGGAGTTGCCCCACCAGCCGTTTTTCTTGAGTCGAAATGGCGGTGCGCTGTAGGCCCAAGCGAGAGCCATGCCGAGCGCAGACGCCGCGAAGACCCATTTGCCAAGCATTGCCGCAACGGCCAACGAGACAAAGGTCCAGACCACGGCGATGTAGAGCCCCCATTGACCCGGCATGCGTCCCGATGGGATGGGTCGACGCGGCTCGTTGATGGCATCGACATGACGGTCGAACCAATCATTGACCGCCTGGCTGGTGCCACAGATGAGCGGCCCGGCGAGCAGCACACCGGCGATGATCAGACCCCACTGGTCGTCGGCGGAGGCCCCGGAGGAGACGATGCCGCAAACGAATGCCCACATGGGCGGAAACCAGGTGACCGGCTTCAGCAATTCGAGCATGGCGGGCCATGCGGGTCGCCGCTCGATCATTAGCCTGCTTGCCGGCCGTGCCATGACTGCAAAATAGCCATGACACTTGCGAGTGTCAATCGAAGATTACACTTGGAAAATCCGGATGGCGTCTGCCGTCAATCGGCGGCGGTAGCGTCGAGGTCGCCGAGGCCGTAGCGGCGCAGCTTCACGTACAGACTCTGCCGCGACAGACCGAGCATTTCGGCGGCCGAAGCGCGGTTGTCACGGGTGAGCTCGAGCGCCGCTTCGATGCAGAGTCGCTCGATCACATCGGTCGTCTCGCGCACCAGCTCCTTCAGCGAGACCCGACCGACCAGTTCGGTGAGCTGCTCCACCGATCGTGGCAGCTCGCGACCGGGTCGCGATTCGCTCGGCCGTCGCCGATCGACGTTACGGATCGAGAATCCGAGGCAGGCTGCACCACCCTCGTTGATCGCTACCGCAGAGATTTCGACGTCGGTGACCGCGCCGTACTCACCGCGCATCGTGGTCGCGAACAGGCGCACCGTGCCGTGCTGCTTGAGATTGGCCACAAGGACACCGAGATCGACGCCCGGTCGCCCTAGCCAGCGCTCCAGCGATTCGTTGCGCACCTGCTCATCAGTGGCCAGTTGCACAAGATCGAGAAAAGCACGATTGGTCGTGGTAACGCGACCGTCCGTGCCGGTCACCACAATGGCATCGGGAAGCTGCTGCGCGACATCAGCGAGCGACATCGGTGTGGTGATCACACCGCGCGTCGCCACCTCGCCGAGCGGTTCCAGACGCAGCAGGACGTGCGAGGCATTCTCGTGACGAAAGAGAATGCCGTTCAGACGGTAATCCCGTGTTGTCTCGAGCGGCCGCACTCGCAGCGCCTCGGCGCGCCCGGCCGTGCGCAAACCGGTCAACCACTCACCGATCGCCCGCGCCGAAGAAGCGCCAAAGCCATCGGTGAACGACTTACCTACGAGCCGCTTGGGATCACCGCCAAAGAGACGTACCGCGGCCGGATTGAGCTCAATGACCTTGTGCGTCGCGGCATCGATGGTGACCACCGCATCGCCGATCGATTGCAAGAGCAAGCGATAACGGGTCTCGGCAAGGCGCAGCTTGGTGTAATCGCGCTCGAGCGACTGTTCGGTCTCGATGAGGCGCTGCTGCAACGCGGCAATGGCACGCAAGTCACGGCCTTGCGCAAGGCAACGCCCCTCGCCGTTGAGCGGCGAGAGCGTGTAGACGATCGGCACGGTGCGGCCATCAGGCAACGGATGGTTGACCTGTCGCGCGCGCACCTGCCCCGCCGATACATCGCCGATCAGTAGTTCGATCTTGGGTCGACTGTCCTCGGTGACTACCTCGGCGAATGCCTTGCCCAACCAGTCGGCAGCGAGCTCCGCCTGCAGATCAGGGTTGGGAATCGCAAGGTCGCGGACGATACCGCGACGGTCCAGCACGAGGGCTATGTCGGCTGATGCGACGATCAATCCGGCGACCGTCTCAGCATCGAGTCCGGTCAGGGCCTTCCTTGGCGCCTTGAAATTTTTCACTTGTCGACCGTGTTAGTTCCTGCGCCCGAGCAACTCCAGTAAGTGCTCCGCCTGCTTGACGGCATCCTTACCGTCCAGCGCCGTTGCATCTGCACCGACTTTCGCCACGCGCTCCGGATGTCCCGCAAACGGCAACCCCCCTGCCATGATGCGGACATCCCGATTGATCGACGTTCGACGAACCTTGCGCACCAAGGTCGCGAGCGCATCCAGCTGCGCAGCGGTACTGATCGAAAAACCGATCAATGCAAACCACTCTCCCCGGACGAGCGCAAGTATATCCGCCTCATTTGCCCCGGGCGCATCCCAGACATCCCATCCCGCACGCCGCAGGAATTCGCCGACGAGTTGCGCGCCGAACACGTGTTGCTCGCCGGGTAAGGCCACGAACAACGCGCGACGACCGGCCTTGGTGCTCGACGTGACGACCCCGTCATTGGCGTCGCTGAGTTGATGGGCCAGTTCCTGCAGACGCTGCAACCCGAGCGTCACTTCGACGAAGTCGCTACGCTCGGTCTCCCACAGCACACCGAAGTGCCGCGCCACCGGCGCGAGTAATTCGAGATAGATGGTTTCGGTGCTCATGCCGAGCGTCTGCAGACCACGCAAATAGGCGAGCGCCTCGGCGTTGTTGCCGCGCAGCACGATAACCGCGAGTTTAGTGATCTCGCTGGAACCCGGACGCAGGGGATTGGTGACGTCATCGCAACGATTGCCATCGGCTACCACACCGCGGTGGGCGAGGATCAGGCGCGGAATGACCTCGCCTTCGATGGTTCGCAGCAGCGCCGACTGGCCGTCGGCGCCATCCCGCTGAGCGGGCGAACAAGAAGTAGATGTGTAGGAATCTGTCATCGAGCCCACCTCGGCCTTCGGTGCGGCTTCTGGCCGACACCTCGAAAAGGCCCCCTCGCGCGACGACTTCCTTGTACCTGGAAAAGGGTCTTATTCCTTACGTCAACCCTTCATTGCGTCACACCTTCGCACATATAACCCCCGCTTGGCTATCTGTCAATTTTTATAGACGTAAATCTTGATTGACATATTGTCGACCCTTGCATAGATTCGGGCCGATACATTTTATAAATGGCGCGAGCACGCCCATGTCCGCATCACCGCCGGCCGCTTCAGGCCGCCCGCTCTACACCCCCGAGGAGAGACTCCGTCGGGACCGCTCCCCGTGGACGATCGTCCAAGGGGTGCTGGCGCCGTTGCAGCTGCTCGCTTGCTTGATCAGCCTTTGGTTGGTGCTGCGCTTCCTGCAGACCGGTGTTGGCGCCGAGGCCGCCACGATCTCGGTGATCATCAAGACCGGCTTTCTCTACGCCATCATGGTCACCGGTGCGATCTGGGAAAAGAAGGTCTTCGGCATGTGGCTGTTCGCGCCGAGCTTTTTCTGGGAAGACGTGGTCAGCATGGCCGTGATCGCCCTGCATACCGCCTACCTCTACGCGTTCTTGACTGATGCGCTCCCGCTGCACGAGCAAATGTGGCTCGCGCTCATCGCCTACGCCGCATACGTCATCAACGCTGCGCAGTTCTTCTACAAGCTACGTCTCGCGCGCAAAACGAGCGCCGCGGCGCGCGCCGAACGCGGCGACACCGAGTTGCCACTTGAGCCAACCCGGATGGTCGACGCATGAGCGCACGACCCCGCTTCGTCATCGACGCGCGGTTTTTACCGTTTGCCGATGCAGCGAGCCCGGGACTACCGCTGCAACGCCTGCTGCGCTTGTCGCTCTTTCAAGTATCGGTAGGAATGGCGCTCGCGCTGCTCAACGGCACGCTGAATCGCGTGATGATCGTCGAGCTCAACGTACCCGCGTGGCTCGTCTCGGCGATGATCGCATTGCCACTGCTGTTCGCACCGTTCCGTGCGTTCATGGGCTATCACTCGGACCAGCACCGCTCGGTGCTCGGCTGGCGTCGGGTCCCCTACATCTGGTTCGGCACGCTCTTGCAGTACGGCGGTCTCGGCATCATGCCTTTTGCCCTACTGGTGTTGAGCGGCGAAGGCCGCGGATCGGTGGAAGTCGGACAAGCGGGCGCTGCACTCGCCTTCCTGCTGGTGGGCGCCGGTCTGCACTCGACGCAGACCGCGGGGCTCGCGCTCGCTACCGACCTTGCACCGCGTGAATCGCGTCCCCGCGTCGTCGCCTTGATGTACGTGATGCTACTGCTCGGCATGGTGGGCGGCTCAGCCGCTTTCGGCTGGTTGCTGAGCGGCGAGTTCTCGCCATTGCGACTCATCCAGACCATTCAGGGTGCCGCCGTTGTCACGCTCGTGCTCAACGTCATCGCCTTGTGGAAACAGGAACCGCGCAACACGGCGCGCTTGCAGGAGCCGCCGTCTGAAGAGCGCTTCTCGCTCGCGTGGCGAAAGTTCACTTCACCGCCGCAAACGCGCCGCTTGCTCGCCACCGTGGGCTTCGGTACCGCAGCGTTCAGCATGCAGGATGTGCTGCTCGAGCCCTACGGTGGCCAGATTCTGCAGATGCCGGTGGGCGCGACGAGTCTGCTCACCGCCCTCTCCGCGGGCGGTGCACTGTTGGCCTTCTGGCTCTCGGCGCGCGGACTGCGGCGCGGCGCTGATCCGCTGCGGGTCGCCGCCATCGGCGCGCTGGTCGGCGTGTTCGCCTTTGCCGCGGTGGTTTTCGCCGAACCCGTCGGTTCGCCGGGCTTGTTCCGACTCGGTGCCGTGTTGATCGGTTTTGGCGGTGGACTGTTCTCGGTCGGCACGCTGCTCGCTGCCATGGCGCTCAGCAAGAACGACAACGGACTTGCGCTCGGCGCCTGGGGTGCGGTGCAAGCGACCGCAGCAGGGCTCGCCATCGCAGGCGGCGGTGCGACGGCCAACATCATCGGCGATCTCGCGACGAGCGGCGCTCTCGGCGTGGCGCTCGAATCGCCGGCTACGGGTTATCTCTTCGTCTATCACCTGGAAATTGCGCTGCTGTTCGCGGCACTGGTGGCGGTCGGTCCGCTCGCCCGCTTGCGCGCACGCGATGCGGCATCCGCCGAAGAAAGTCGGCTGGGGCTTGCGGAATTGCCGGGCTGAGACATGGTTTGAGATGTGGATATTTTTGAGCAGATTTCTTGTTCGAGGTTGATTGAGGCTTCAAGGAGGACGACGACATGAGCTTTCTCGAATACACGGATACCGCGCAAATTGCGCTCTACGGTTTCTGGGTTTTCTTTGCCGGTCTGATTTGGTACCTGCACCGCGAGGATAAGCGCGAGGGTTATCCGCTCGACACGCATCGCGTTGATCGTCAGGGCAATCCCGAGACCGTCGAAGGTCTGCCCGGCGTCCCCTGCCCCAAGACCTTCCTGCTCGCCGATGGCAGCAGCGTGTCCGTGCCCGATCCGGCGCGCGCCGATCGCCGGCCGATCGCCGCTCGTCAACTCGGCTCCGATGACCGTTACGGACCGGATGTCGGTGCACCGCTCGAACCGACCGGCAACCCCATGACCGATGGCGTGGGTCCGGCGGCCTATGCCGAACGCGCCGATGTCCCAGAGCGCATGCTCGACGGCTCCGCAATGATCGTGCCGATGCGGCTCGCGGCCGGCTGGAGCGTCGAAGCGCGCGATCCGGATCCGCGCGGCATGACGGTGTGCGGACTCGATGGCGCCGCCGCGGGCGAAGTGGTCGAACTTTGGGTCGATCGCGCCGAGCCACAGATTCGCTATCTCGAAGTGAAACTCGCGGGGGGCGCGCGCAACGTGCTGCTGCCTTCGGGCTTCGTGCGCTACGACGCGGCGAATCGCAAGGTCAAAGTGGTCTCGATCACGGCGGCGCAATTTGCGGGCGTACCGGGGATCGCGAGCAACGAGCAGATCACCAAACTCGAGGAAGATCGCATTTGCGCGTACTACGCGAGCGGTCACCTCTATGCCGTTCCCTCTCGCAGCGAATCGCTGATCTGACGCCATGGTGATGCGCGCCACATACAGCGAATACGACAGCGAGCCGGTCCGCGGTCTGCCGGCGATGCTGCCGCCCGGCGAGCGGATACTGTGGCAGGGGGCGCCCTCTTGGCGCTCCCTCGCTCTCGATGCCTATCGGGTCAGACAGCTCACGATGTATTTCGCGGCGATCGTGATGGCGCGCGCGGGCTGGCTGCTATGGAACGGCAGCACGCTCGGCGAGGCGCTGCAGGGTTGCGTGGGGCCTGCGATTTTCTCGGCGGTATGTTTGGCGATCGTCACCGGGATCGCTGCGCTCGCCGCACGCGCCACGGTGTACACCATCACCAATCGTCGCGTGGTGATCCGTCAGGGTGTCGCGCTCGAGAGCACGATCAATCTGCCGTTCAAGGCGATCGAGTCGGCCAACCTGCGCATGCGCGCCGACGGTACGGGCGACATCGCCTTGCAAACCGTGCGTGACCAGCGCGTGTCTTATCTTTGGCTCTGGCCGCATGTGCGTTCGTGGCACATCACGCGACCCCAACCGACGCTGCGCAATCTGCCCGACGCGCAGCAAGTCGCCGATACGCTGGGGCGTGCCGTGGGGGCGTCAACTTGACGGGCGGCGAGCACAGTCAAGATCTGCCGCGGCCCTTGCTGCTGTCGGCAGGCTTGCTGGTGCTTGCCGCGATAGCGCTCGTGGCCTTGGGCGATGATCTGCCGCAAACCGGCATCGACGATACGGCGATCGTCGTTTCGAGCCATGAGGTCCGCCTGCGTACGCTGGAAGACGGCGCGGTCATGCCGATCCTTGCCGATGGCACCCGCCTCGAGACCATCGGCGCCGACAAGGCCGGTTTCGTCACCGGCGTGATGCGCGGCCTATCGCGTGGTCGCAAGCTCACTGGAAGCGATCCCGATGCGCCTTATCGACTCTCCCGTCTGCGCGACGGACGGCTGCTGATCACTGATACCGCCACCGGCACTTCGATCAACCTCGATGTATTCGGTAGCGACAACGCACGGACTTTCGCCAATATCTGGCAACAGGGCGAGACGCATGCGTCATCGACCTCGCGCTGACCGTCGTTCCGGGCGCCGCGCATGAGCTGGCAGGCCCATGTCGCCCCGCTGTTGCTCACCCTGCTCTTGTGGTGGGGCTCGACTGCCGTGATCGCCCGCATGATCGTGGGTCATCCGCAGCGTTATCGCGGGCTATTGCAGGTTTTTTCCTTGATCGGTCTTGGTGGCCTGGCGGCGCTCATGATGTTGCGCGATGTGACCACCGGCAACTCGGCGATGGCTGCGCTGCTCGCGGCACTTGCGGTGTGGAGCTGGATCGAAGTCACCTTTCTGACCGGCCGAGTCACCGGTCTCGCCGCACGCCGCAGCGACGGCTCGACACGCCTCGTGTCGCAGGGTTTCTTTGCCCGTGCCGCCGCCGCGCTTGCCGCTATTCTTTGGCATGAGCTGCTGATCATCGCCACCGTGCTGGTCGTCGCGATCACCACGCTAGGCGGCGCCAACGATCTGGCGCTCTCGGTGCTGTTGCTGCTCTGGTTGATGCGCAGCAGCGCCAAACTCAATCTTTTTCTCGGTGTGCGCAATCTCGGCGAGGGCTTTCTGCCGCCGCACCTGCAGCATCTGCTCGATTTCATGCGACAGCGCCGCATGAACCCGCTGATGCCCGTGTCCCTGCTGCTCGGCGTGCTGCTCAGCGTCCACTTCGGCAACGTGGCCCTCGCCGCCGAGTCGGCGCACGCGGCTGCAGCCGCCACCATCTTGGGCACGCTCGCGGCGCTGGCCACCCTCGAGCACCTGCTGATGATCCTGCCAGTGCCCGCCGAAGCCTTGTGGCGCTGGAGTCTCGCTAACCGGCGCTCTTCATCCTGACTGCATGCACGTTCCCGGGGAGTCTTCATGAGATCACCGATCCGCCATTCCCTGCTCGCCGGCATCGATGAGCCGGCACAGTTACGCGCGCTGCCCGCCGCGGCGCTGGAACCGCTTGCCGAGGAACTACGGAATTTTTTGCTCGAGTCGGTCGCTGACTCGGGTGGACATCTGGCCTCGGGCCTCGGTACCGTGGAATTGTCGATTGCCCTGCACTATTGCCTCGACACGCCCCACGATGAGCTCGTTTGGGATGTCGGTCACCAGTGCTATCCGCACAAGATCCTCACCGGTCGACGCGATGCCTTGCGCGGCATCCGCAAGCGCTCGGGCCTCTCCGGATTCCTGAAGCGCGACGAGAGTCGTTTCGATGCCTTCGGCGCGGGTCACTCGAGCACGTCGATCAGTGCAGCCCTTGGCATGGCCTGCGCCGCGAAACAGCAGGGACTGCGCAAGCGAGCCGTCGCCGTCATCGGCGATGGCGCGTTCACCGCAGGTCTCGCCTTCGAAGCCCTCGATCATGCCGGCGGCATCGGTGCTGATCTGCTGGTTGTGCTGAACGACAACGGCATGTCGATCTCCGAGAACGTCGGCGCGCTGTCGCAGCGCTTGACGAGTCAGGGTCGTGCCGCGGTCGAGGACGCCCGCGGTTTCTTCGCCGCGCTCGGCTTCAGCTATCACGGCCCGGTGGACGGACATGATCTTGATGCGCTCATCGCACGCCTGCAGGCCGTGCGTGATCAGCCGGGACCACGGCTGCTGCATGTTGTCACCGTGAAGGGTAAGGGCTATCAGGCCGCCGAAGCCGACCCAATCAAGTATCACGGCGTCACGCCGTTCAATCTCGCCACCGGAATCACCGCAGGCAAGGCCGCGCCGATCACCTATACGCAGGTATTCGGCGACAGCGTCTGCGATCTCGCCGCCGAGGATCCGCGCGTCACGGTCGTCACGCCTGCGATGCGCGAGGGTTCGGGTCTGGTTGCGTTTGCAAAGCAATTCCCGGAGCGTTATCACGATGTCGGTATCGCAGAGCAGCATGCGGTGACCTTTGCCGCCGGTCTCGCTACGCAGGGTTTACGGCCGATCGTCGCGATCTATTCGACCTTCCTGCAGCGCGCCTTCGATCAGCTCGTACACGATGTCTGCCTGCAGGGCTTGCCGGTCACCTTCGCCATCGATCGCGCCGGGCTCGTGGGTCCCGATGGCGCAACCCACAACGGCAATCTCGATCTGAGTTATCTGCGCTGCGTGCCGAATCTCACCCTGATGACGCCGGCCAGCGGCGCCGAACTACGCGCCATGCTGCGTACGGCCATCGAGCTCGGCAGCCCCTGCGCCTTGCGCTACCCGCGCACCGCCGCCCTCGGGCTCTCGGCGGCCGACCAGCCGCTGCCACGCGCACTCCCCGTCGGCCGAGGTGAGCTGCTGCGCCGAGGATCGGGCATCGCACTGCTCGCCTTCGGCACCATTACCGATACGGCACATGAAGTGGCCGACATCATCGATGCCAGCGTCGCCAACATGCGATACGTCAAGCCGCTCGATGAAACGCTGATCCTCGAACTCGCCGCCCAGCACGACGTGCTGGTCACCCTCGAAGAAAATGCCGTGGCGGGTGGCGCAGGTTCCGCCGTCGCGGAATTCCTCGCCTCGCAGGGTCTCGAGATTCCGCTACTGCGGCTCGGGCTACCCGACCGACTGCTCGAGCACGGGACCCGTGAACAGTGCCTGCAGGATGCGGGCTTGGATGTTCCCGGAATCTTTGATGCGATCGCACGCTATTGCGCCCTGCTCGAAGCGCAGCGCACGCGCGGCAAGCGCCCCTTGCGCTTGCGCGACAATGCGATGTTCAACGGCGTGTTGCGACTGCTGACGCGCAGCCAACTCGGCTAGCGAAGATTCCGCCTCAGGCGGTCTGACGCAAGACTTCGGGCAAGCGAAAGCGGATGGTCTCGGCGAGACCCGGAAGCTCGCGCACCGAACCGGCACCGAACTCGGCCAAGCGCTCGCAGACCCTGCGTACCAGATACTCCGGGGTGGAAGCGCCCGCAGTCACCCCGACATCGCGCACGCCTTCGAGCCAGATCGCCTGTACGTCGCTCTCGTCTTCGACCAACCAGGCGGGCACGCCATGATCGGCAGCAACCTCTTGCAGGCGATTCGAGTTGGAGCTGTTGTGCGCACCGACCACGATCACGAGATCGACACGCCGTGCCAATTGTTGCACGGCACGCTGCCGATTCATGGTCGCGTAGCAAATGTCCTCCAGTCCGGGTCCGACGATCTCCGGATAGCGCCGCTCGAGTGCGGCGATGAGATCACGCGTATCGTCCATCGACAGCGTGGTCTGCGTGACATAAGCCACTGGATCGTCGCGTCGCATCGGCAGCGCCGCGATTTCTTCGAGCGTACCGACCACGTGCACGGGACCGGCAATCGAACCCCGCGTGCCCTCGACCTCTTCGTGTCCGGCATGACCGACCACCACGATGGTGTAGCCGCGCTGCGAATAACGTTGTGCCTGCAAATGAACCTTGGTCACGAGTGGACAGGTGGCATCGATGACCTTCAAGCCTCGCGCATGAGCGGCTTCCACCACGGCGGTGGAGACGCCGTGAGCGCTGAACACGGTGACGGCACCCGGCGGAATATCCGCGATATCTTCGACGAAGATAGCGCCACGCGCCGCAAGATCGCCCACCACGTGTCCGTTGTGGACGATCTCGTGGAACACGTAGACCGGCGCACCGTGCATGGCGAGTGCGCGTTCGGCGATTTCGATCGCCCGCGCCACCCCCGCGCAAAAGCCGCGGGGTTGGGCGAGCAACACGTTCACCGCCATCGCCTCTCGCTCTGGTGCGCGACGGATCAGTGTCCGCCACCCGCTGAGAGCGGCGGAGTCACCGAGGCGATCGCGACATTGCCGGTGCGCTGAGCGACCGCGGGCGCGGCCTTCGACGGCGCAGACGGCGCAGGCGCCGCCACGGGGGCAGCTGGCGTCACAGGCACCGCCGCCGAAGCGGCGTCGCCAGTCGCTGCCGCCGGATCCACGACGGGCATCGCCTTCGGTCCCTGCAATTCGGGATATTCCTTGGCCATGCTCTCGCCGAAGTACGGCTTGTAGGCGCCCTGGTGACAGGTCTGGCAATTGATCTTCGCCACATCGCCGAGCGGTCCCTTGCGATTCGCCGGGAACACGTCGGTGAGCGGTACCAGATAGGCGTTGTTCAGATTGCGCGCCATCTGGATACCGTGCCAAGCGACCGCGCGCTGCGGCCGACTCTGCTCCCAGTTCGACCAAGCACGGGTGTTGTGGCAATAGGTGCAATTGACGCCGAGCGAGTTCGACATGTGCACCATCAGCGAGTAAGTCCACTCCGCCTGTTTGATCGAAGCGCGATTACCGGTCGGCAGCGCGGTTGGACCCTCCACACGGATCGGCGAATCGCCGAGCAGGTACGGCGAGTACGGATCGTAGGGCAGACTCGAGTGACCGATCGTGGTGATGCCAAGACCTGTCACGGCCGAGTTCTGCCCGGCACGCGTACCGACGAACGCATTCTCGCGCCCCGCACCCGGGTCGGTGTACCAGACGTATGCAGGAACCGGACCGCCACGATGACAGGTATGGCAGGTCACGCCCGTATCTTTGACATGATCCTTCCAGTTGCTGTTGATGTCGCGAGTCATCTTCAGCATGCTGCGCGCCACCTGATAGGTGTACTTGCTCTCATCGGCGTAGTTCTCGCCGTTGTGGCAATACGTGCAGTTCTTTTCTTCGGCGGGCGCAACCCACTCGGTCATCGACAACATCACGCGCGTGAACTCGCCGATCGACAGATCGGAGAGCACCTGCACGTTCTGGTAGATGTCCTTGGCGAGCGGTCCGCTGGCATCCGCCGGCGGATCGATCTTGCCCGGCTGATTCGCTGCCACGACCTGCGCGAGCAGCCGCGGATTGCGGTTCTGCTCCATGCCGGTGCCGCGATAGCCAAGTTGCTCCGTTTCGATGGGCGGACGTTCACCGCAGCCGGCGAGGATGCCGAGCACGGTGAGTGCCGCGATCAGTCGCATGTGAATTTTCATTGTGCGGCTCCCGAGGTGAGTGCCGGATCAGGCAGCGGTTCGAAAGTGGTCGGATAGCTCGGCGCCACGCCGTGCTTTACCGCCCACAGGTACCAATCGTCGACCACGGTGCCGGTGAGGAGGATGCCGATGCCGCCCGTGAGGGTGCAGAGCACGGCGAACCACCAGGCCCAACGGTGCACGGATTCCATGGTGGCGTTGAAGCCCATGGTCCAGCGCCAGAAAAGCGCGGCACGCTCCGAGGCCGTGCCACGATCGAGCACCTGTTCCACCTCGCGCTCGCCGCCGAAGCGACTGACCGCCATGATGGTGCCGGCGTGCATCGCGAACAGCAGCACCGAACCGTAGAGGAACACGATCGACAACGCGTGGAACGGGTTGTAGAGCAGATTCCCGTAGCGCAGCGAGAACGCTGCAGTCCAGTCAAGATGCGCGAAGATTCCGTAAGGCACCGCTTCCGACCAGCTGCCCATCAGTACCGGGCGGATGAAGCCGAGTACCAAAAACAGGAAGATCGCCGAGGCGAAAGCCCAGGCCGTGTGCGTACCCAGCTTGAGCTTGCGCGCAAGATTGTAGGTACGCACCCACCACAGTAGCACCGACATGGTGAGGAAGAACCCCGCCATCAGATGCCAACCGCCGTCCTTCAATGGCGGCAAACGCAACCCGTACTGCGGCGCCGGTGGTTCGAGCGCGAGCCAGAACAACTGGCGGACGAACTGCAGGGGATTCCAGTTCACCGAAGCCAGCATGTTGAGGCCGACGATCTCGAAGGCGATGATGAAACAAAGAATGGACGCCACCCCGGTGCTGCCGAGATAGAACGGTCCGATCTGCGCATCGCCGATCTTGCCGAGCCAGTAGTTGGCGCTCGCCTTGACACCGCGCACCCAAACACCGCGCGGATCGTGGGGAACACCGGGATAATGCGGCGCAGCAACCTGCACGCGCGTGAAGATGTTTTGATATTCAGCCATGTGTGCGCACCTCAATTCCAGATCGGGAGGTTGAGCCACCAGGCCCACCAATCGGTCCAGCTACGCGTCCAGAACGGTCCGCTGATCACGATGCAGATCGCGCTCCAGACACCCGCGTTGATCGAGATCAGCAAGCCAAAGCGATGGATGCCAAGCGTGCCGATCGAGTAGCCGATATTGTCGCGGAAGAACGTGTTCTCGTGTTCCGCTCCCTTGACCACTTCGCCCTTCTTCGGGTTGAGCGCCGACAGCACGAGCGAGCCGTGCAGCGCGAGCGCCAGTACCGTGGTGAAGAAGAACGTCACCGCAACCATGTGCGCGGGGTTGTAGTGAAAATGCAGATACTGGTACGCCACGTTCGACACCCAGTCGAGGTGACTGTAGATGCCGTAGGGGAAGGCATGCCCCCAAGCGCCGAGCAGCACCGGGCGCACGACCTGCAGCGTCACGTACGCGAGAATCGCGCTGCCGAAAGCCACCGGCACGTGAAAGCCCATGCCGAGCTTGCGACAGATCTCCACCTCACGCAGCGCCCAGGACACGAACGCACCGATCGCACAGATCGTCACGATCTGCCACAAACCGCCGTCATGCAGTGGCGCAAGCCCGAGACCGTAGCTGAGGTCAGGCGGCGCGATGTTGATTTGCCAGAGGTTCCAGGTCGGCCCGATGGCCGCGCCGTACACCAGCAAAGCGGTACCCAGCAGCGCGAAGAACGCCGCCGTGACACCAAAGAAACCCACATAAAAGGCACCTATCCAGAAATCGAATAGATCGCCACCGACCAGAGTTCCGCCTCTGATGCGGTATTTTTTTTCGAAATTCAGCATTGCCATGACTGTTCCCCGTCAAGCACTGCGGGACGTCCCGCTTTGAATGCCTTCAACCCGCTCGTGTCGGGCGACGAACCCGGCATCTCTCGACACCCGGTTCGCCGCCGTTCACGTTTTTGGTCAGTTCGGCAACGGAGCGTTGTGCTGCACGTTGCTGGCTGCGGCCGGAGCCTCAACCAGGCAGCTGCCACTGCCCTTGCCATCGAGCCAGCACGAATACTTGGTGCTCAGTTGCACGAAGTGATTCGTGGCCACGATCGAGGCGACGGCGATGCCGCCGACGATGATCACCTTGCGGGGATCCATAACCATCCAAATTCGCCACATAAAATTTCTCCTGAAAAACTATTGATGAGCGATCAGAACCAGGGGACCCAGTTCCAGATCAGGTAGTGCGCGAGTACGGTGACTCCGAACCACATCCAGGTGCTCATCCAGAAGAACCGGTTGATGGCACGCGCCTCATCCGGTGTGGCTCCCGAAATGCTTTTTCCTTCAGCCATTTGTTTTTTCCTCCATCACAACGTTGCTATCCACGCACTCCCGCGCGGCAGGGACTGTCGGCTGCAACCCGGGTCGCAACCTGCGGTCACCACCGAAGTGGCAACCGCCCGACAATGCATTCCCCCTCGAACGACTTCGTGTCGTTGGCATGACTCTCCGTTTCATGCCGCACGTCCTGCAGCGAGCTCCGCCCGCGTACGTGCTACGCGAGCCGCCGTGACACGCTCCTCTCCAGCAAGGCGCGCGTCCCGTTCGACACGGTCGCGTACTTTCTTTGCTGCAGAGATGCGCACCAGATAAGGTTCGTTGGCCACCATTTCATCGAGCATCGCGAGCGCCTCGGCATCCCAAGGACAGGCTTCGCGCACGCTGCGTGCTGGCGTGGCATCGACCTTGTCGAGGTCGGTGCCGAGCGGCAGGATGTTGAACAACGCATCGAACAGCGCGTTGCAGACTTCCTGCACGAGATAGGTGGCGCCTGCGTAGCCCATGAACGGGGTACCGGTATGACGCCGGATGATCGCTCCCGGGAAAGACGCCGGGATGTACATCGCACGAGGTCCGAGCTCGGCCAGATACATGCGCTCGTTGTAGCTACCGAATAACACGAGGGGGGTTTTCTCGCGTACCGCTTGACGTACGGCCGCGTTATCGGGCTTGACACCGGGCCGACGCGCAAACGAGAACGTGCACGGCAGACCGAGCTCGGATTCGAGGAAGTGGCGCACACCACGCGCGTAGGTTTCGCCTGCCACGATGGCGAAACTCGCTGTGCCGAAGAAATCCTGGGTGACGGAGCGCCACAGGTCCCAGAGCGGCTTGATGGTGGTGTGTTTTTCGCGCTCGATGAACGGCTCGGGATCGAGCCCGAGAAGTTCGCCGAGTTTGCGCAGAAACTTGGTGGTGCTGTGGAGCCCGATCGGCGCCTGCAACCAGGGTCGCTCGAGTCCCTCGCAGAGCATGCGACCGAACTCGCGGTACATGCAGACATTGACGTCGGCCTCGGCGAGGCGCGGGATATCGGCGAGGTGACTGCCGAGCGGGAAAACGAGATTGATCTCGGCGCCGATACCTTCGACAAGACGACGGATTTCGGCGAGATCCGAAGGCATGTTGAAGCTGCCGTAAGAGGGCCCAATGATATTGACGCGGGGCTTCTCGCCGCTCTTGCGCACGCGAGCCGGTACTTTCTTTGGGCCGAACTCGGTCCACAACCACCACAGCGCACGATTCGCGCACTGCCATTGGTCCTCGTCGATGGTGCGCGGCAGGAATCGCTTGATATTTGTGCCTTCGGGCGTCACGCCACCACCGATCATCTCGGCGATCGACCCGGTCACCACCACCGCAGGCAGATGCGGATCGAGTACGGCATGGGCACGTTTCATCGCGCCTTCGGTACCGTGCTGACCGAGTTCTTCTTCGGCAAGCCCGGTGACGACCACCGGTAATTCGTGCGGCGGCAGCGCATCGGTGTAGTGCAGCACGGAGGTGACCGGCAGATTCTCGCAGCCGACCGGACCGTCGATGATCACCTGCAGACCCTTGATGGCGGTGAACACGTACACCGAACCCCAGTAACCCCCGGCGCGATCATGGTCGAGCACGAGCATCAGAGCATCTCCTCTGCCTTGCGTGCCTTCGCCTGCTTTTCGAGCTTGCGCCGGTAAGTCTCGCGGAACTGCGTGTTCGGCTGCGGCGTCTCGGTCCAGATGCCGGCGAGATCGCCACTGCCGGTCTCGCCAAAGAATTCCTTCATTTCGTCGAAACGACTCTTGCCACCGATCGCGGTATTAACGAGCTGCGCGAGCGATCCTGCTCCGGCAGGACCCATCAGCGGCCGCGCCGAAATAAGATTGGTGAAGTAAAGCGCCGGTGTGGCGGCTTCCTTTGCCTTCTGCACCACCGGCGTCGTGCCGATGGCGAGGTCGGGTCGAAACTCGGCCAACGCCGCGAGATCCTGTTCGAGCGAAGCGCGAAATTGCACGTGCACGCCCTGCGCCTCGAGCCACTCACGATCGTGCTCGGAGAACGGTGTGCGCGGACAGGCGGTGCCCACATAACGCAGATCCGCGCCGCTCTCGATGAGCAGGCGCGCCACCAGCAATTCCGAGCCTTCGTAACCCGACAGCGTGATGCGACCCTTGATCGGCGCCGCCGCGAGTGCGCCGCGGATGGCGGGCAGCACCCGACTCTTGGCCGCCTCGATGAGGTCGTTCGAGACGTTGCAGGAGGCTCCGATACGCTCCAACCAGGCCGCAGTGCCCTCGTAACCCACGGGCGCCGAGCCGACGATCGGCCGCCCCGCTGCTTCGAACTCGCGAAACACACTCGTGTAGAACGGATGGATGGCCGCGACTGCCGCGCAATCGAGCGCCGCATACAGTTCGCGCCACTCGCGAGTCGGTACCACCTGCCCTGCCGCAAGACCCATCGGCTCGAGCATCATGCCGATGCCCATCGGGTCCGCCGGGAACATCTCCCCGACCAGTGAAATCGTCGGCTTGCCGCTGCGACCGGCGCGCGGCGCCTGCACCGGACCGGCTTCGGCCTCGCCACGCGCATAGCGCAGCATGGCACCCGCGAGCACGTCCTTCGCCTCGGCGTGCGTCGGAATACCGAAACCGGGCACGTCTATGCCGATGATGCGTACACCATTGATTTCTTTGGGCAGCAATTGCAGCGGCACGCCAGAGGCCGTCGGCACGCAAAGATTGGTGATGACTATGGCGTCGTATTGCGCCGGATCCGCAAGTTCATGCACGGCATCACGGATGTCCTCGAAGAGCTTCCCGGTGACCAGCGTTTCCGAGTTGAAAGGCACGTAGCCGACGGTGCGCCGTGCACCATAGAAATGCGAGGTGAAGGTCAGCCCGTACACGCAACAGGCCGAACCCGACAGAATCGTCGCCGTACGGCGCATGCGTAGACCAACACGCAGACTGCCGAAAGCCGGGCACATGCTCTGCGGCTGATCGTGCGGACCTGCCGGATAATCCTTGGCATAACGCGCCAGCGTCTCGCTCTTGCCCGCCGCTGCGGCGGCCGCCCGCATCGTCTCGCGACCACCGTGACAGGACGCGCCGGCGCCGTCGTTGACGACCTCCGTGCTGCTGTCGAGTTCGGTGTTGAGGGCGTTCATGGCATCAGACCGCGTCGTAGATCACTTCGAGCGAGGGTTTGTGGATTTGCGAGGTGCCGCACATGTCTTCGAAGGTCGCGGGCTGCAGCTGATAGCCACGACCCACGGCCTCACCCTTGAAGAGTCCGAGCAGCTCGTCTTGGGTCAGCGGTTTCGGGCGCTGCGGCGGCGCTTCGGCGACATTGAGACCGAGCTCGGCAAAGAGCGGGCCCCACTCGGACTCCGGCCGGCCGATGATTTCGTAGTTGGCGCTCTTGCGCCGAATGTCCTCGTGCGCGGGGATGGCCGCCAGCACCGGGATACCCGCGGCTTTCGCGAAGGCCTGGGCTTCGCCCGTGCCGTCATCCTTGTTGATCACGAGACCCGCCACGCCAACATTGCCGCCTAACTTGCGGAAGTACTCGACTGCCGAGCACACGTTGTTGGCGACATACAGCGACTGCAAGTCGTTGCTGCCGACCACGATGACCTTCTGGCACATGTCGCGGGCAATCGGCAGTCCGAAACCACCGCAGACCACATCGCCGAGAAAATCGAGCAGCACGTAGTCGAAGCCCCAATCATGGAAGCCGAGCTTCTCGAGCGTCTCGAAGCCATGGATGATCCCGCGACCGCCACAGCCACGTCCGACCTCGGGACCACCGAGTTCCATGGCAAACACGCCGTCGCGCTTGAAGCACACGTCGCCGATTTCAACCTGCTCGCCGGCGAGTTTTTTCTTTGAAGAGGTTTCGATGATGGTCGGACAGGCGCGACCCCCGAACAGCAGCGAAGTCGTATCGCTCTTCGGATCGCAGCCGATCAGCAGGACCTTCTTGCCCTGCTGCGCCATCATGTAGCTGAGGTTCGCGAGCGTGAAGCTCTTGCCGATACCGCCCTTGCCGTAGATCGCGATGATCTGCGTTTCCTTGGTGGCTGGCGTCGTGGAAGGCTTCGGCGGCTCGACGGCGGCTTCGGCGCGCAAACTGCGCTTGAGCTTCTCAACGGGAATCGACACGGTATCGCCCGGGGGTGTCATGCAGCCTGCCTCCAATCGAGAATCATCTTCAGGCAATCGGCATCGCCGAAAGCCTGTCGATAGGCGCGATCGGCGGCTTGCGCCTCTTCGCGATGAGTGATCAGGCCATCGAGCGACAGACGCCCGTCAGCCAAAGATTTAATGACCGCTGCGAGATCGGAGTCTTTCCACTCCGCGGCGACGCGCATCCGCGCCTCGCGCATGAAGGCCGGCGCAAAGTTGAACGCCATCGGCTCGGTGTAGAACCCGGCAAGCACGACTTCGCCACCCGGCGCCAGACGACCGATCAGCGCATCGAGAATCTTTGCATCGCCGCTCACATCGCAGATCGAGCGATAGTCGCGACGCGGATCATCCTCGGGGGCGCAGACCCGATAACCGGTTGCACCGGCGGCGCGCTGCGGATTGCGCTCCCAGACCGTGGGCGACGGCGCGCCTTCGGCGATGACGATGCGAGCCAGCAAGCGGCCGAGCACGCCATGACCGACGATGAGATCAGGCGGCGATGCGCCAGGCGCAGCGAGTACGTGACGGGCTGTGGCAGCCAGCGCGAGCAGCACGGCGTGTTCGCCAAGCGACTCATCGACGCGCGTGACGCGCGACGCCTTCACCACGAGACGCGAGGCCGCACCACCGAAGAGGCCACGTATCTCGCCGAAGCAGCGCGCGCCGGGCACGAACACGCGCTCACCGACACGCAACGAGCTCACGGCGGAACCGACGTCAATCACGCGACCGACGGACTCGTAGCCGGGCACCAGCGGATAGCCCATGCCGGGGAAATGCGGCATGCGACCGCTCCAGAGCAATCGCTCCGTGCCGGTGCTGATACCGCTCCACTCGACGGCGACCACCACGTCGTCGTCCGCAGGGTTCTGCAGGGCAAGCCGGTCCAGCGCCAAGCGCTCCGGGCCCCCGATCACCACCGCAAGAGTGTTCCATCCCTGTCGCATCCAGGCCTCCTCCGGCCTGTATTCCCAAATGTCAGTCTACGCTTACGCTTTCAAGTGTCAACTTGTAATGACGTTTTTCTATCTACGTGACTTCCGCCATCGACGTCGTACCGGCGCCCCGCGCAGGTCCGCGCTCGGCGATGAGCAGACTCGTCTGCAACGGAATGCGCGTCGCGCGTTGCTGAACCCGCCGAAAACCCGCGTGCTCGAGCATTCCGGCAAGCTCGGCTGCGGTGCGCGGGCGGCCGCTGCCCATCGCCCAGAGATACATGCCGAAGTAGGCGTCACCCATGCGTAGCGCGCCCGGCGTTCCGGCCAGAGGCTCGGCGACCAACAACCGACCGCCCGGGACGAGCGCGGCGTGCGCGGCGCGCAGCATCGTGGCCACCCGCGGATCGTCATGGTCATGCAGCACGCGTACGAAGGTGATCAGATCGGCGCCCTGCGGCAGCGCGTCACGCGAAAAATCGCCACCGAAGACCTGTACCCGCTCGCCGAGGCCCGCCGTCGCAAACCGCTCGCGCGCAAGTTCAGCTACGCCGGGCAAATCGAACAGCATGAGTCGAGCCGCTGGAGCGCGGCGCGCAAGCGCGCGCAGGAAGGTGCCATCGCCCCCGCCCACATCGAGCACGCAGCGGTGCTCACGTACCGCATAGGCATCAAGAATTTCTTCGGCGACCAAGCCTTGTGATGCCGCCATGAGCCGCGTGTAGTCATGCGTCGACTCGCTCGCTACGGCCCCTGGCTCGGCCGCACTCGCGTACGGCCAGTACCGGGCGAGCGCGGTCGAACCGCGCGGTGCGCGCAGCATAGCGAGCGGATCGGCCAGGTCGGCGTATAGCACGGCATGGTGCTCGATCATGGCGAGCACGCCCGGATTGCCGAGCAAAGCCGCACCGCGACGCCCGAGTGCCCAGGCGCGGCGCTCCGCAAGTTCGCAGGGCTCGATAAGCTCCAGCGCCGCCGCCGCACGCAGCATCGTGAGTGCGGCCTCCTCTGGCATAGCCAGTAAATCGTGCAGTTCACGCTCATCCACCGCACCGGCCGCCAACCGCGGCAGGACACCCGCGCGTACGCAGGCGAGCGTAACTTGCGAGTAGATGAACCCGGCCACGATGTCGAAGAGCTCGCGCGCCTCGCGGCGCGCCAAGCCGCGCGTCAAAGGAAAAGCCGCGGCGAGCCTCTGGAAGCGCGCACTCGACAGCAGTCGATTGCGCCAGTCGCGCCACATCACCGTGTACGCTCGACTCAGGCGGCGCGTTGCAACAACGAGGGCGGCAGCAAGCGCTGCGACTCGAGATCGACCAGCTCGCGTAGAAACTCGGCACCGGGGCAATCCGGGATGGACGCCGTGGCCGACGCGATCAGACGATCGAAGTGCTCGACGGCTCCTTGCACGCCGAGCTCGGCGAGTGCGGTCGGCCGGCCAAGATCCGCATCACGACCACAGGGCTTGCCGAGCTCGCTCGTGGTGGCGAGCGCATCGCGCACATCGTCGGCAATTTGATAAGCCTCACCGAGGTGCTCGCCAAGCAGCCGCCAAGGCGCCGGATCCGCGCCCGCCGACAGCGCCCCGCCCAAGGTGGCCGCCACGAACAAGGCGCCCGTCTTCTGGCGTCGATATTCTTCGAGCGGCGTCGCGACCTCGCACTCCCAAGCCTGACCCGCCACGATGCCGACCGGCGCGCCGGCAGCGCGCGCGAGCGCGAGCACAATGCCGGGCAGGCGGTCGGGTGCCTGGGTGAAGGCGCGCGCGACGTTCTGGAAGGCCAGCACGATCAGCGCATCGCCAACGAGCAGCGCAATGCGCTCATCGAACGCGCGATGTACGGAAGGACGGTTGCGGCGAATCGCCGCATCATCGAAACAAGGCAAATCGTCGTGCACGAGCGACGCGCAGTGCAGCAATTCGATGGAGGCGGCGGTCGCGGTAGCGAGCGGTGACTGCGGATCACCACAGCCTGCGGCGATCGCCAGGCAAAGCCGCGGACGCACGCGTGCACCGCCAGGAAACACCGCATAACGTAGCGCCGCGGCCAGCCGCGGCGGACAGCCGAGCTCGTCACAGGAGGCCACTGCCGTCTCGAGTGCCGCTTCAATTCCGGATGCACTTTCCATGGGCGTCTCCAAGGGCGGAAGACCTGCGGACAGCGGTTTGCCAGCTGGCAAACGTCAACTTACGTTGTCACACTAGGGTGTAATGCAATATAGACACACCTCCATAGCGAGTCAAACCGGGCCGAAATTCGACGCCGCGATGACGCCGAATAGTTATGCGTGGTGGTACGTCGATGCACTGAGCGACTGCGGCGAATACGGCTTGACGATGATCGCCATGCTCGGGTGCGTGTTCTCGCCTTGGTATGCGGCGGCCCGGCGCCGCGGCCCGACTGATCCGCTCGGACACTCGGCGCTGAACATTGCCCTCTATGGCCGAGGCGGTCGGCGCTGGGCACTGACCGAACGCGGCCGCGGCGATGTGATTCGCGAACCCTCGCGACTGCTCATCGGCCCGAGCTCGCTCGAGTGGGACGGTGCGCAACTCGTGGTGAACATCAATGAAATCAGCGCACCGCTGCCGCGGCGGTTACGCGGGCGCATCGTGCTGCAACCCTCCATGACGCTGGCGACGCCCTACCCGATCGACGCCGCTGGCCGACACCTTTGGGTACCGATTTCGCCGCGCTGTCGAGTCGAGGTCGATTTTGGGGAACCGCAGCGCCGTTGGCAGGGCACGGCTTACCTCGATGCGAACGAGGGCAGCGCACCGCTCGAGCAGGACTTCGACAGCTGGCAGTGGTCGCGCGCTTCGGCGGAGGACTGCAGCCGTATTTTCTATGACACTTGCTGGCGCGGCGGCGCAGGCGGCTGCTCGCTGTCGCTGCGCATTGATGCCGACGGGCGCGTGCAAACACTGGCGCCGCCGCCACTGCAGGCTTTACCACGGACCTTATGGGGCATCGAGCGTGCGGCCCGAGGCGATGCCGAGACGACGACGCGACTGCTCGATACGCTCGAGAGCGGACCGTTCTATGCACGCTCGCTACTCGAGACGACCACCGAGGGTCGCCAGTGGACGGCTTTTCACGAGAGCGTCTCGCTGCGCCGTTTTGCGGCGCGCTGGGTACAAGCGCTGTTGCCGGTGAGACTGCCGCGTCGCGCGTTATCTTAGACTTGGCTGATCTAGACTTGGCTGATCTAGACTGGGCTGATCGCGCTGCTCGAGCCGCTCGAACACGCCGAGCACGCGTGCGAATTCCCGCTCGATGAGCCCGCCGCCGGCAAGCGGATCGCCGACCACCCCCCGTGCGCGATCGTGGCGGATGATCGCATCAAGCAGATATTGCGCCTCGGGCAACACCGGATGCGTCTCGCGCACCATGTTGCGACGCGAGGCGGCAAGCAATGCCTCGGCCAAAAGAATGATCTTGCGGCGCGCCGAGACCACGGCGCGCGAACTCACCGAATCGCCGCCGCGCTTCTGTACCTCGCGACCGATCTCCGAGTACATCAAACGTGCCGCGTGGATGGCGGGTCGACACTCCACCGGCAATTCGTCGACGCCGGCGGCAGCACGGCGATAGAGACTCTCTGCTTCGCCCACCAGACGAGCCACGAGCGCCCCGATACGCGGCTCGAACACCGGATCACGCAACCACGCCTGCGCGTCGATCCCCGCGTCGGTTAGCCAATCGCGCGGCAAATAAATCCGCCCCATCCGCGCATCCTCGCCGACGTCGCGCGCGATGTTCGACAACTGCATGGCCACACCGAGATCGGCGGCGCGCGCCAGCGCCTGCGGCGAGCGAACGCCCATCAAAAGCGACATCATCACGCCGACCGCCCCGGCGACCCGCACGCCGTAGGCCCTGACGTCCGAGAGCGTCTCGTAACGGCGCCCGGTGGCGTCCCAAGCAAAACCCTCAAGCAAGGCGCCCGGCAGTTCGCGGGGAATTTCGAATTGCGCGACCACTGCGGCAAGTGCTCGGTCCGCGGCATTATCGAGCGGCACACCGGCATAGGCGAGATCGAGCCGCATTTGCAGCGCCGCGAGCGCTTGCAGCGGCTGAGCCGATCCGTCGATGGCATCGTCGGCCTCGCGACAGAACGCATAGAGCGCAAGCGCCGAGCCGCGAATGCGTCGTGGCAGCAACAGCGAGGCGGCATGGAAGGTCTTGGAGCCGGCGCGGATCGCCCTTCGGCAGGCGGCCAGATCCGCAGCGCTCGCCAACAGATCGCGACCCGCCACGCGTACGATGCCTGCGCTACCCGACTCTGCCGTGTTCATCAATTCTCCCCGCTCCGCGTCACTGTACGTCCTGCGATCGCGCCGCGGCAACCGTCGCGAAATCGAGCATGGCCACTTCGCCGAAGGTCATGCGTTGGCGCGCCGCGAGGGCAATGATGTTCCAGGCGGTGTAGGGCATGCCGATGAAGGGCCAAGGATCACGGGCATCCCAGGTCACCTCGCGCGCCTCGCGCAGACAGCGGAAATTGTGCGCAAAACGCGACGTGAACATCGATTTCTGCGTCTCGGTGAGACAGGGGAAAAACTGTTGCATCAGCGGCTCGGGACGCAGCGCAGCGACCGATGTTTGCTCGGGCGCGAGCAGCACCGACGCCAGGTAGCGCGGATCCACGAAATGGATACCGCTCGTGGCGCGCGGATTGCACTCGATCCCCTGCGGTCGGCCCTCGGCATCGATGATCAGATCGAAGGAAATGAAACCGTCGAAGCCGGTGTGCGCCACGAAGCGGCGGATCCACTGCTCGACCGCCGGCGGAATCTCGATGCGCTCGAAACACACCGCGACCGTGCCCTGCATCACCGCGCCACGATAAAGCACCGTACTCTGCACTTCACCGCGCCGCGCAATGCTGAAACTGCTGACGAGGTCGCCTTGGACGCGTTGCTGCACGATGACGGGTTGTTCGAGGCCACCCGTCATGCGGAAAGCCTCGTCGCGCGATGGCAGCGGCTGTCCGCAATCAAAGAAAAACACCCCACGACCCGAACAGGCTGCAACCGGCTTGATCACGTAATCGCTGCGCGCGGCGAGCGCCGCGGCCGCCGGGTCGTCGGCTGCATAGGTTTCAGGCGCATCAATTCCCGCCGCGCGACAAATCTCGACGAACTGCCCCTTGTGATGTACCGCGCGCACCATCGCAGCCGGCATCGAATAGAGGCGGCAGGTCGCAGGCAGCGTGCCGTGCAAGTCGGCGACATGCAGGATTTCTTCGGATATGGGCACGACGAGATCCACTCCTTCGCGCTGCACGATTTCACGCAGCTCGGCGAGGTAGCGCGCCCGATCCACCACCGGTGCCGTGACCACGAAACTGCGCTCGACCGCGCGCGACACCGCGCTCAGATGACGCACAAACGGCTCGGCAATCAGCACACGCGCACCCGCCGCATGCAGTGCGCGAGCGATCTCCAGCGCTTTCGGCAGACGCCCGAGCGTCAGCAGCACAGTCCGACTCATGAGGTTTTCCGCAAGCGCACGCTGCACATGAGCTGACGATCCGGGCGAATGGTCAGCTTTGCAACGGGACGAACTTTCTCGGCATCGTGGACTCGCAGATCGTAGCGACACACCAGTCGCGCAAGGATCAGCGTCGCCTCGAGCGTTGCGAAACCGGCGCCGACACAGGTTCGCGGACCAAGACCGAAGGGCAGATAGGTTCCCGGAACGAGCTCCGCCTCGCGCTCTGCCGAAAAGCGGTCGGGATCGAAGGCATGCGGATGCCGCCAGTAATCGCGATGACGGTGGATGGTCCACGGCGCGATCATCAGCATCGCGCCCTTCTTGACCTTGAAACGGCCGATGGTCGCGGCCTCTGCCGCGACGCGTGGAATGAAGGGAATCGGCGGATAGAGCCGCAAGCTCTCGCGAAAGACGTTACGCACGAAACTCATGCGCCGCACCTGCTCGAGCTGCAACGGACCATCGCCGGCGATCTCCTGCACCTCGCGCCGGATACGCTCGACCACCCAGGGCTGCAGACTGCTGATGAGAAATGCCCAGGTCAGGGCACTCGCCGTGGTCTCGTGCCCGGCGAGGAACATCACGCCAAGCTGATCGAGCAATTCCTTGCGATCGAAACCTGCGCCGCTGTCAAGATCACGCGCAGCAATGATTTCTGCGGCAATGTCATCCCAGCCGCCGGCGGCGGCGCCGACCCGAGCCGGATCAAGATGCGTATCGACGAGCTCGCCGAGATGCCGTCGTATCCGCTCGCAGGCCGCAAGGACACTCTCATGCTGCGGAATGCGTGCAAACGGCGGATCAAAGATCAATCGCCGCAATTCGACCTGCGCGCAGGTGCGCTCGAACACCGTGAACGCTTCGAAGACATCGACCGCTGTCTGCGAGCGCAAGGAGGTCGAAAACACTGTGCGACAGATGATGTCGGCCGTGAGGTGGCTCATCGCGAGATCCAGCGGAAAACGCCCGCCGCTCGCCGCCAATTCGTCGAGTCGCAGCGCATAGTCATCCACCGCGGCGCTCATCGACTGGAACGCCTTGTTGAGTCGCATGTGCGAGAACGACGGTTCGATCATGCGTCGCTGGCGACGCCAAACCTCACCGCTCGAGACAAAGATCGAGTTGCCGACGAGCGGCTCGAGAGCCCCGACCATCAGATCGTTTTTGGGGAAGATGTCGAGCGGATCGGTCAACACATCACGCAGCATCGATGGCGCGTTGACGATCAGAATCGAGCGGCGCGAATAGCCGAGCCAGCCGGCATCGACTCGATACGCCTTCGCGGGCATGAGGCTGAGCAGATCGCCGTCGCCGCGCGCGACCACTCGCAGCAGAGAGACGATGGCGGCGAGCGTGGTCGGTCGCGGCGGTTCGTACATGGCGCCACCCTAACGCGTGCGCTGCCCCCACGAAAAGAGGCTCGCAGCAACCGGCCATTTTTGCGGGTTTTGACAAGCCGCGCTCCATGGGCGCAGCATTTCCGTATGTTCTCGCAGACCGCCGCACCGATCGTACTTGCCTTCGACGGCTTCGTGATCCTGCACATCATCGCCGGCAGCCTCGGGCTCGTCGCGTTCTGGATTCCGATACTCGCCCGCAAAGGCGGCACGCTACACCGGCAATGGGGCAGTCTCTTCACCTGGACGATGCTGATTACCGGTATCGCCGCCATCGGCATCAGCGCAAGCACCCTGATCGATCCGCTGGCGACGCACCCGCATCTGACAGATGCTGAATGGACCCGCGGTATCTTCGGCTGGATGATGCTGGGGCTCGCCGTACTCACCCTCAATCTTGCCTGGTACGGACGCAGCGTACTGCAGCATCGCAATGACCACCGCCGTAACCTCGACTGGCCCAATCTCGCCTTGCAGGCGCTGTTGCTGCTGGCCTCGGTGAACTGCGCCATCCAGGCGTGGCGCATCGGCCAGCCGATCATGCTTGGCATGCCGGCGATCGGTCTCGCCACGGTTGCGAGCAATCTGCAGTTCATGCTGAAACGCGAGCCCGGTCAGCTCGATTGGCTGAAGGAACACATCAAGGCACTGGTGGGCACCGGAATCTCCGTCTACACGGCATTCTTTGCTTTTGGTGCAGTACGTACGATACCGACGTTGGCGCTGCACCCCGGCCTCTGGTCTATCCCGCTGATCGTTGGCCTGGCACTGATCATTCATCATCAGCGCAAAGTCAGTCGTGGCCACGCGAGCGCCACGACGGCGCGACGCTCGCCGACTGGCTGACAGCGGGGCTGCGATTTCTTTGCGAGCTATCTCGCCATGACCGCGCGTCACCCGCAACCTCCGCGCCACGTGGCAATCGTCGGCGCCGGCATGGGTGCGCTCGCCGCCGCCGCCGCGCTCGCGCGACGCGGTCATCGCGTCACGGTGTTCGAAAAAGAAGCACAGAGCGGCGGCAAGCTGCGCGAAGTGCCCGTAAACGGCGCGGCGATCGACGCCGGCCCCACGGTGTTCACCATGCATTGGGTGTTCGAGGGCCTCTTTCGCGAGGCCGGTGAGCGTCTCGAGGATCATCTCGAACTCGACACCGCGACGATCCTTGCCCGCCACGCCTGGGCCGAGGGGGGACAGCTCGACCTACATGCCGATCGCGAGCGCTCCTGTCTCGCCATCGCGGACTTCGCCGGGCAACACGACGCGGCAGGCTACCGCGATTTCTGCGCGCGCAGCGCGCGGGTGCATGCGGCACTGCGCGATACCTTCATGACGCGCTCGCTGCCCTCGCAACGCGAGCTCATTCTCGCCCTCGCAAGCCGCGGTCTCGCAGCCGATGGACTGCGGGCGATGCTGGCCACGCCGCCGTGGCAGAGCCTGTGGAGCGCACTCGGCCGACATTTCCGTGATCCACGCCTGCGACAACTCTTCGCACGCTATGCGACGTACGTCGGCTCATCGCCCCTTGCCGCGCCGGCCACGCTGATGCTGATCGCGCATGTGGAACAGGAGGGTGTCTGGCTGGTGCGCGGCGGCATGCGGCGCATCGCCCTCGCCCTGCAAGGTCTCGGCGAACGACTTGGCGCACGCTTTCGCTTCGGCGCCGAGGTCGCCGAGTTGCGCATCGCAGCGGGTCGTTGCTGCGGCTTGCGGCTTGCCGACGGTGAACTCATCGATGCCGATGCGGTGCTCTTCAACGGCGATGCCAACGCGCTCGCGATGGGTCTGCTCGGTGACGAAGCACGCCGCGCAGGCTGGCCGATGACACGCGCCGAGCGGGGTCTCTCGGCGATCACCTGGTGTGTGCAAGCGCCGACCCGTGGTTTCGAGCTCGAGCATCACAACGTTTTCTTTGCCGGACACTATCCGGACGAATTTCGGCGGATCTTCGACCAGCGGAGCATCATCCAGACACCGACGGTTTATCTCTGTGCGCAGGATCGCGGCGCAACAAAGAAAGACCGGGGCGATGCCGAGCGTCTGCTGATGCTGGTCAATGCGCCTGCCGACGGTGACCGCGGCGGCATCGATGATGCAACCCTCGAGATCATCGAAAAAAACGTTGACGATCTGCTCGCCCGCTGCGGTCTGCAGATCATCCGCGGCGCGAACGATTGCGTCGCCACTCGGCCACAGGATTTCGAACGGCTGTTCCCGGGCACAGGCGGATCGCTCTATGGTCGCGCCAATCATGGCGCCTTCGCGAGTTTTGCCCGGCCCGCCGCAGCAAGCCGGATCGCCGGACTTTATCTTGCCGGCGGTTCCGCGCATCCGGGCCCGGGTATTCCGATGGCGACACTATCGGGGCGTATCGCCGCCGAGCGGATCGACAAAGATTTCAGCTGACTTGCTGCGATGCGCGTCAGCGCCGCGGATCCGGCACGATCTTGTCGAGGATGTTCGCCGACGAGACCACCCCGGGAAGGCCGGCACCGGGGTGCGTACCCGCGCCGACCAGATAGAGGCCTTGCACCTCTTCGCTGCGGTTGTGCGGGCGAAACCAGGCACTCTGGAAGAGCTGCGGCTCCATGGCAAAGGCGGCGCCATTGACCGAAGAGAGCCGATCGCGGAAATCGAGCGGCGTCAGCATATGCGAGGTGACGATGGACGAACCGAGCCCAGGCAGCATCGTGCTCTCGAGTCGGCGCTCGACCGCAGCCCGATAGGGCTCGGCCTGCTCCCGCCAATCGGTGCCACTCTGCAGATGGGGCACCGGTGCAAGCACATAGAATGCATCACAGCCCGCCGGTGCGAGGGACGGATCACTGGCGCTTGGTCGATGCAGATAAAGACTGAAATCTTTGGCTAACACCTTGCGCGTGAAGATGTCGTCGAGCAGATCGCGGTAGCGCGGACCGAGCACCATGGTGTGATGGTAGACGTCATCCCAGCGACGACGGGTCCCGAAGTACCAGACGAACAGACTCATCGAGTAACGCGCACGGGCAATCTTTGCGTCGGTCCAGCGGCGACGCGGATGCTTGGCGAGCAAGCGGCTGTAGGTCCAGGCGGCATCGGCGTTCGAGACCACGATATCGGCCCGCAATTCTTCGCCACTGGCGAGTCGCACCCCGCAGGCCGTACCGTTTTCGACCAGAATCTCGGCGACCTCGGCATTGCAGCGCAGTTGACCGCCTTTGCGCTCGAGCAGCTTGACGAAGCCCTGAACCAAGGCGCCCATTCCGCCCACGGCGTAGTGCACGCCGTAAGTGCGCTCGAGGTGTGCGATCAGGCAGTAGTAGGCGGTGGTCGTGAACGGATTGCCGCCGATCAGCAGCGGATGAAAGCTGAAGAGCGTGCGCAACTTGTCACTGCGAAAGAATCGACTGACCTCGCTATAGACGGACCGGTAGCCACCGAGACGGATGAGATCGGGCGCCGCCCGCAGCAAAGTGCCGATCTCGTGGAATGGCTGCTCGGCTTGTCCCTTGAAGGCGACCTCGAAGATGTCGCGACTCACCGCAAGAAAGCGGTCGAACCCCGCCACATCGCGCGGCTCGATGCGCGCGATCTGCTCACGCATCTGCTGCATGTCGGCGGTGTAGCGAAAGACGTCGCCGTCGTCGAAACGCACCTCGTAGAACGGATCGAGCGGCCGCAAGGTCACGTCATCTTCGATACGCGAGCCGCAGTCGCGCCACAGATCGGCAAATAGATAGGGCGCGGTGATGATCGTGGGGCCCGCATCGAAGGTGAAGCCATCGCGGTGATAGACATAGGCTCGACCACCCGGCGCATCGAGTTTTTCGAGTACCGTGACCTCATAGCCCCGCGCGCCGAGGCGCGCCGCCGCCGCAAGGCCGCCCACGCCGCTGCCGATCACGATCGCGCGATTGCCGCGCGGAACGAATGTACTCACTGGAGAACTCCTGTCTGCTTGGCGACGCTGCGTCGCACGCGGCGCACGCCGAGGTACACGAGCGCGGCAACCAGCGGAATGCTGATTGCGGTCACCGTACCCGCATCCATCGCCAGGCCTGATTCGACCAGACCATCGATGAGATATTTGACGAGGCCCACGATGTAGTAGGTTACCGCAGCCACCGACAGTCCTTCGACGGTGGCCTGCAGGCGCAGTTGCGCCGCCGCGCGCTGATTCATGGATTCAAGCAGCTGCTGGTTCTGCAACTCGCGCGTAATGCCGATGCGCGTCGAGAGCAACTGGGTGGCACGCGTGACGCGCTGCGACAATGATTCGAGACGGGCCACGGCGGCCTCGCAGGTATTCATCGCGGGACCCAGCCGGCGTTCCATGAATTCCTGCCAGGTTTGCAGCGTACCCAAGCGCGTTTCACGCAACTGCTCGAGGCGGCGCTGCACGATTTCGTGATAGGCAACCGCGGCACCGAATCGGTACTGGTGATCGGCCTGATGGCGCTCGATCTCGGCTTGCAGGGAGGTCAGTCGATCGAGCAGCACCGGCTCGCTGGCCGGATCGGCGTGCACGAGCAGGTTGGCGATCTCGGAGAGCTCGCGCTCATCGCGCGACAACAGCGGCGCGAGTTCGCGCGCCACCGGAAAGGCGAGCAGCGCAAGCACGCGATACATCTCGACCTCGAGCAGCGCTTGCACGGCGCGCCCCGATTGCGCGGCTGTGAGCCCGCGATCGACCAGCAGCAAACGGCTGTAACCGCTATCGTCGATGCGAAAATCCGTGAGCGCGACGCCGGCGCCATCGGCGATGTTCGAGCCGACGAGCGCGTGATCACCGAAACTCTCCGCCGACAGTCGGGAGAGATCCGCAGCATCACAACTGCGTGCCGCAACAACCTCGGCATGTCCGGCAAAGATCACCTGACCCGGCAGACGGGCGACCCAATCGGTGGGCAGTGCATCGATGGCCGGATGGGCGAAGGCGCGACCGTCGGCACCATCCACCACGATGATGTAGCGCGAAAACTCCGTATGCCGCTCCCACTTGAGCTGAAAGGCGCCAAAGTCGACCGCGAGGTAACCCGCAGGAGTTTCGGCAATCTCGATGCCATGCAGCCCGCCGAGCTCGCGCAGCAACTGCCACTCGACTGTTCTTGCTTCATTGGCCGAGAGCAGAGCCAGGCAAGTCGCTCGGCAAGGCGCCGGGAGCGGCAACGGCGGTCGTGCATGCACTTCATCGTGCAGTTCCGCGCGCAGCGGATGGGGATCGGGGAGAGCCACGAGGACGCCTCGAAGAGCCGGTGAAGACCACCCACACCTTACCGCGGGCGCATTCAGGATGGAATCGGCAGTCCTCGCAGTCGGGCATGCTCGAGGATCAGCGCCGCAATCAACGCCGGACGCTCCTCGTGCGCGAGATGACCGAGCTCGGCGAACTGCACGATCTCGGCCTGCGGCAGCAAACGCTGCACGCGCGCGGCCTCTCCCGGCAGGATCATACGGTCACGTCCGCCTACCACGAGCGTCAGCGGTACGGGCAGACGAGCGATGTGCTGTTCGATCGGGCGCACATCCCAAACCGCCATCATGGCGAGTGCCGCGCCCGAATGGCTCGGGCAGCGCGACAGGCGGCCATACAGGAGAGTGCCACGCTCCTCGAGCTGCGAGCCGGTGGCTGCGAGCATACGCTCGACCTCGCGTGGCGACTCGAGTCGCCGGGCAAAGAAACGCGACACCCATTGGCTGCTGGCGATCGCCCGCACGAAGGGCGTAATCGCCGGATGCTTGAAACCGGAGAGCGGTAGCAAAGCGCCGTTCAGACTGATGAGTTCGCGTGGCTGTATCGCCCCATCGAGCGCCATCCGGCAAAGAATGGCTGCGCCTGCGGAATGCCCCACGGCCATGTCCGGCTTGACGCCAAGTTCATCGAGCAAACGTGCAAGCGCGGTGGCCATCCCGGGCAGCGACAGCGCCGCGTTGTCTGCAGGGCGGGTCGTGAAACCGTGTCCGGGCAAATCGATCGCGAGTACGCGAAAGTGTCCCGCCAATATCGGCAACAGATCGCGGAAAGAATGCGTGGCGGCACCGGTGCCGTGGACCAGAAGACAACTCGGTCCCTGCCCGGCCTCCTGCACATGCCAACGCAGACCCGCCGCGTCAACGAAACGACTGCAGTGCCGATTCGGCCAATCGGCGCCTTCGACCTGCCAGTCCGGCGCGCGCAATACGCTCACCCTCTCGCCCTGCTGAAGTACGATGACCGGCATGATACGCCGCCTGTTCATAGGTCTCATCGGCACCGCGACCCTCTTTGCCCTGCTTTATGCCGCGGGCCCCGTACATCGGCTCGACACCGCTCTGGCGCCGCTCGAACTGCCGAGTACGCCCGAAGCCCTTGAGCGCCAGCTGAGCGAAGCGGAGCGCCGCTTGGGTGATGTCGTCCCCGGCACCGAGAAACATATCCAGTGGGCCTATGCGGACCGACGTCGTACGGCGCTCTCCATCGTCTATTTGCATGGTTATTCCGCCACGCGCCAGGAAGTCGATCCGCTTTGCGACGAGCTGGCCCGGGCACTCGGTGCCAACGTGTTCTACACCCGACTCGCGGGACACGGCCGAGCGTCCGCCGCGATGGGCGAGGTCACGGGCAATGATTGGCTGAACGATGCCGCCGAAGCACTGGCGATCGGCCAAAAGATTGGCGAACGGGTCATTCTGGTCGGTACCTCGACGGGTGGCACGCTGGCGCTGTGGCTCGCGCAGCAGGGACTCACCGAGGCCGTGGCTGCACAAATATTGATTTCGCCAAATCTCGGACCAAAAGCACGAGCCAGCGAACTGCTCGCCGGTCCCTGGGGCGCCCAATTGCTCGCGCTGCTGGTGGGCGAGGAGTATCGCTGGCAACCGCTTAACGAGGATCACGCAAAATATTGGACCTGGCGGTACCCAGCGCGCGCACTGCTACCGATGATGGCGGTCGTGCGCACGGTGCGCGAAGCGGGCTTCGAGCGGGTGCGCGTGCCGACCTTGACCATCTATTCGCCGAACGATCGCGTGGTCGACGCATCGCGCATTCTCGAGACTCACCAGCGACTCGGCGCCGACGTCAAGCCACTGCTTGCCATCGAGCGTAGCGGCGATCCGTCCAATCATGTGCTTGCCGGTCGCGTGCTCGCGCCAGCCGACACGCCGAAGCTGCGCAGGAAGATTCTCGAATTTCTGCGGGAGATCAGCCTGACGACGGATGCGGCCTGAACGACTCCCGGTAGCGCTGCGCCCGCACTCGATAATTCTCGGCAGCACCGCGGATCCACTCCAGATCGCGTGCACTGATCTCGCGCACGATCCGCCCCGGCGAACCCATCACCACGCTGCCGTCTGGAATGTGCTTGTCGGGCGTGATCAGCGCACCGGCTGCAATCAGGCAATGACGGCCGATCACGCAGCGATCGAGGATCATCGCGCCGTTCGCAATCAAGGTCTCATCGCCGACCGTGCAACTGTGCAGCAACGCCTGATGGCCGATGGTCACGCGCGCGCCGATGCGCGTTGGCGCGCCGTCGTCCGTGTGCACGACCGTACCGTCCTGAACATTGCTGTCTTCGCCCACCTCGATCCAATCGTTATCACCGCGCAGCACGACGTTGAACCACACGCTCGCGCCGCGGGCGAGACGCACGCTGCCGATCACGTCGGCCGATGGGGCGACATAGACTTCGTGCGCCACTTCGGGCGCTCTTTCTCCCAATGCGTACAGCATCAGGGCTTCGCGATCGTATCGCGCGCGGCCTTGCGATCGGCCTTCATGCGCGCCGTGTCGATCGGGCGGATTTCTTGAATGGGGCAGGCATCTCGTCCCGCCATCACCTTGTCGAAGCGACTGATGGTGCTGCCGGTGCGCGTGACGCGGATGCCGTTGACGAACATGAGGTCCGGACAGTTGTCCCAGACGCGGAGCAGCCAAGCTTCGTTCATGCCGGTCCAAATGACGAGTTGGTTGCGCGATACCGGAGCCCAGCCATCGATCGGCCGCAAGGCGCTGATCTGCGCCACAGGTTCGCCGGCGTAGTCGATGTAGCGCAATGCCTCGCCTTCGCGGCGCAGAAGATCTGACCCGCAGGCGGTCAAAGTAACGCAGAGCGCGATGACGCCGAGAAACTTTCGCACGGTTTTCTCCTCCAACGGGGGCATCAGGACAGTCCTGTCAAGTGTACCCGGCAGGCGTTCTGGCACAATGTACGGCTTCGTACCCGCTTCACGGCCGCAGGCAGACAAGAGACCCCGCGGCAACAGGATGGATCGTCATGAAACTCGATAAACGCTGGATCGGCGCGGCAGTCGTAGTGCTCGTCATCGCAGTGCCGCTCGCCTACCAGCGTTTTTCGGCCTCGGGGGGCACCCCGGTCGAACTCATGCCACTCGCCGAGCAGGAAGTCCGCCCCAACGTCCTCGCCTCCGGCACCCTCGCCTTCAAGACCGAGGTCAATCTCACCGCCGAGGTCACCGCGCGGGTTGCGAGCATCCTCGTGCAGGAGGGCGACATCGTCAAGGAAGGCCAGCTGCTGCTGCGACTCGATCCCGAAACCTACAACAACATCATCGCCCGCGAAGAAGCCGGTGTGCGGCAAAACCGTATCAGCATCGAGCGGCAGCGCGCCGTCGTCGCCCTGCGCAAGCAGCAATACGAACGCAGCCAGACGCTTGCCGCTGCCAATCTGATCGACAAAAACCGTCTCGACGAGGACCGCAACCAATACATCGTCGCCGAGGCAGACCTCAAGAGCTCCGAAGAAGCACTCAGTCGCGCGACCGCGGTACTCAGCGATGCCCGCGAGCAGCGCGCCAAGACCGAGATTCGCGCACCCATCTCCGGGCGCATCGTCTCGCTGCCCATCAAGGTCGGCGAAGTGGCGATTCCGTCCACGGCGTCGCTCGCGGGTGCCCAGCTGATGAAAATCGCGGATACCTCCGCCATTCAGGCCGAAGTCAAAGTCGACGAGGCTGACGTTGCAAAGATTTCGCTCGAACAGAAAGCCGATGTCTTTGCCGCGGCCTATCCCGATACGGCGCTACCGAGCAAAGTCGAAAAAATAGCCCTCACGCCCACGATTGACGGACAGGGTCGATCCTACAAGGTCACTCTGGCCATCGACGCCTCGCCAGATCTCTTGCTGCGCTCGGGGATGAGCGCACGCGCCGTGATTTTCCTCGGCGACGGCAGCCGACAACTCGCGGTCCCGCTCGAGGCGGTCGTGACGGAAAGCCCAGAGAAAAACGTCGTGAATCGCTTCGTGTGGCAAAACGTCGGTGGCAAGGCTAGCAAGGTCGCCATCGTCACCGGACTCTCCGACGATCGCTGGGAGGTGATCGAATCCGGCGTGCCTGCCGGAGCCTCCATTATTGTTGGCCCCGGGCGCATCCTGCGCCGTCTGACCGAAGGCGAGCGGGTCACCGAGCGCAAGGCCGGCTCCGAAAGTCGCAGCGACGCACAAGGCGATAGCGAGGCGGAATGATCGAGCTGCGTGGCATCGTCAAACGTTACGTGCTCGGTGACGAGACCGTGCTCGCACTCGCGGGCGTCGATCTTTTCATTGGCCGTAACGAGTACGTCGCGCTCATCGGCCCATCCGGGTCGGGAAAATCGACGTTGATGAACATCATCGGCTGTCTCGACTCGCCGAGCGAGGGGCAGTACATCCTCAACGGACGCAGCACAGCTTCGCTCAGCGAGGACGAGCTCGCCGCCGTACGCAACCGTGAAATCGGCTTCGTCTTCCAGAGCTTCCATCTGCTGCCACGCCAGAGCGCGCTGCAGAACGTGATGCAGCCACTCGTCTATCGGCGCATGCCGCCCGCCGAACGCCGAGCGCGTGCCGTGCACGCGCTGCAGCAAGTCGGACTCGGCGATCGCCTCGATCACCGCCCAAACCAACTCTCAGGCGGTCAGCGCCAGCGTGTCGCCGTGGCACGCGCCCTGGTCGGTGAGCCTTCGATCCTGCTCGCCGACGAACCTACCGGAAATCTCGATTCACGTACCTCTGCCGAAATCATGGCCCTGTTCGATGCCTTGCACGCGCAAGGTCAAACCGTGGTGGTCGTGACACACGAGCCCGATATCGCCGCGCATTGCCGTCGCACCATTCGTGTGTTCGACGGCCGCGTGGTCGAGGACGTGCAGAACCCGGCTCGAGCGGCCTGAGGTCACGCGCGATGAATACCGGCAGACTCAATATTCTTGGCGAGGCTTTCAAGGCGGCGCTCGCGAGTCTCAATGCGCACCGCCTGCGCAGTTTTCTCACCACGCTCGGCATCCTCATCGGCACCATGGCCGTGATCGCCGTGGTGTCGGTACTGCAAGGATTTTCCGACTCCATCAGCAATCAGTTTTCGGATCTCGGCAGCAACACGCTGACGCTCGAGGCCGTCAATGATCAGGAGAATTTTCGCAGCGGCCGCATCAATCGACTTTCTTTCGATGACGTCGATGTACTGCGCTACAAAGTGCCCGGCGTTGAACGCGTCGCACCGGTCATCGTGGCGCAGCTTGGTACCACCGCTTATCGCGGCCGCAATGCCACGCCGCAGATCCTCGGCGCCACTGAAGAAGCGCAGGATGTGCTTGGCGTACAGACCACCCTCGGTCGCTTTCTCACCAGCAGCGACGAGAAAAGCGGACGCCGTGTGGTCGTCATCGGCACCGACGTGCGCGACGAGCTGCGCATGCCGCGCAACCCCATCGGCGAATATCTCCTGGTCGGCCGCGAGTGGTTCCGCGTCGTCGGCATGCTCGAAAAGCGCGGTGAAATCTTTGGCTTCAGTCAGGACAACCGGCTCTTCATTCCCTTCAGCGTCGCGCGCTCGCTCACCGGCACCTTCGAGCGTCCCTTCATGGAAGTGTCGTTCACCATCTCCGATCTCACCCAGGTCGCCCAGGTACGCGAGCGCGCCGAGCGTGCCGTGCGCCTCTCGCGCAAGATCGCGCCGGGCAAGGCCAATGATTTCGAGATCAAGGCGGCCGATTCGTTCGTTCGACAATTCAACCAGATCACCGCCACCGCGACCGCCGTGCTCGCCGGCATCGTCGGTATCTCGCTGTTGGTGGGCGGCATCGGCATCATGAACATCATGCTGGTGTCGGTTACCGAACGGACGCGTGAAATCGGCATCCTCAAGGCCCTCGGCGCGACACGCCGCGACATTCTCGTGCAGTTTTTGCTCGAGGCAGCGTTGCTGTCGTTGCTGGGCGGGCTCATCGGCATCGTGCTCGGCCTGCTCGCCGGCATGGGTATCGCCGCCCTGATTCCGAACTTCCCGCCGGCGCATGTGCCGGTGCCGGTGATGATCGCGGCCGCCGGGTTTTCCGCCCTCGTCGGTGTGGTGTTTGGTATCGCGCCCGCGTCCAAGGCGGCGGCGCTCGATCCCATCGAAGCGCTGCGCTACGAGTAGGCGCGGTACTCGGCGATCCCGGCGACCGCTTTCGCTGCACCCGTCGCGATGCTGCCGACCTTGGCGCCATTGCCAAGATCAATCTTGGCGACTTCACCCGAGAAAAAACTGCTGACGAACGCGTGCCGGCCATCGGCGGCGAGTTCGATAATGGCCCAGCCGAAGCCCTCCAGCGGAATCTGTCGCGTGGTCTGCCCTGCCTCATCGACGATGTGAATGCTGGCGCCACGCAGCACGTAAAGCGTGCCATCGCTGCCATAGGCCATGCCGAAGAACATCGGCGGCGGACCGGGCGGAAACGGCGGCGCGAAGGACTGCAGATCGGGCAGTTGACGATCGTTGACGAGGTCGTAGCGCATCAGTCGCGAACCGGTCTCCGAGCAGTAGATGAGTGTCGAACCGTCCGGCGAAATCGCCGACATGGTCACCCCCAGAAACCCGCCCATGCCGCCATGCGTCTGCGTGGCATATTCTTTGACCAGCGCGCCATCACTGCGGAACCGAAACACATGACCGTCACCAAAACGCGTGGTGCCGGGCATGCAGGGAATGCGGGTATGCATACGCGCCTGGATTTCCGGCTTGATCGTGTCGCCGACCACGTGCTCACCGAAGAGCAGGGTTCCGTCGGCGGCAAAGTTCACATGTGAATAGGCCCGCGCACCGAACTCGTGGCGTCGCACGACACGTCCATCGCGGTGGATATTGAGCACCACGAACTCCTGACTGTCGAAAGCCCAGAGCACGCCCGCGGCATCGAACTTGAGGCCACCGACCAGATGCGTGGTCTCATCGAGCCACAATACGCCCTTCGGTGTGAGGTCGGCCGCGTACTGCAGGATACGGCCACGGCCCGCATGATCATCCTCGGGGTTGTCGAGTTGGGTAGCCGCCACGAACAGATCGCCGGCCGCAAACGCTTGCAGTGTAGACATGTGATCAACCCTCGAACGAGTAACGGGAAGTGATGTCGCGCTTGCCACCCAACAGGGCGGCAAAGGCCCGCTTGGCGAGCCGGCCGCTGGTCAGCCAGGTGATATCGTTGCCCTGGCGCGTGTCGGCGAGAATGCGCTCGACGATCCAGGGCGTCGTGGTCTCGACGTGCTCGCCAATGAAATTGAGCTGCTTGATGGCCTTGGCGCGCTCGGTCACCGGCAAGGCGCGCAACTCGCGCAGCATCCCCTCGGTGATGTTCACGCCCGGACTGATGGTGCCGACCAGAATCGACTCATCTTGGGCTTCGCGACGTTCCTTGACGAGACAGTCGGCCAAATATTTCACGGCGCGCTTGGTGGTCGAATAGACGGTCATGCCCGGCACCACGCGCCCGCTCGCGCCGCCACCGCCCAGCGTCAGATAGAGCTTGCCACCGCCCTGCCCGCGCATGCCGGCGATCGCCACCTGCGCCGCGTTGATCGAACCGATCACGTTCGAGCGCACCATGGCCTCGATTTCCGCCGGAGTGTTATCGGCAAAGCGCGTACCGGTGCGCGCAAACCCCGCGTTATTGAGCCAGATGTCGACGCGGCCGACGCGCTGCTTGGCGAAATCCCACAGTGCCTGAACGTCGGTCAATTGACTGACATCGCAGGCCAGCCCGGCGACGCGTGCGGCGGCATCGGGAAACTCGGCGGTCAGTCGCGCGATGGCGGCATCGACGCCGCTCTGGGTGCGACCGCTGACGACGACATGGTGCCCGCGCCGAAGAAACTCCTGCGCATAGCCAAAGCCCAGTCCCTGCGTGCTGCCCGTGATCACTACCGATTGCGTGGCCAAAGCGAGACCCCCCTCTTGCCGCGGCCGGAACATGTGGTCAAAGGATACCGAGGCAGCGCAGTGGCGCGCGCAGCCGGCGGGCGCTGACCACGCACCGGACGACCCGGCGCGGTCATGGGGTACGCTCATGCGCAGTTCGCAAGCTTGGCCTAGGATTCGAGCCACAGGGGGAGCGTCATGAGCGATCGATTGAACATCGTCGTCACGGGTAGTACGCGCGGTATCGGCAGGGGATTGGCCGCAGAACTGCTGCGCCGCGGACAAAATGTCGTGGTCAGTGGCCGTACTCCCGAGGCAGTGCGCGCCGCGGTGGCCGAACTCGAACCCCTCGCCACGCAGGGCGCGCGAGTCCTCGGCGAAGCCTGCGATGTCGCGCGCCGCGAAGATCTGCAGCGTCTCTGGGATGCCGGCGCCACGGCCTTCGGTCGGATCGATATCTGGATCAACAATGCGGGCATCTCGCACCCCCGTCAGCGCGGCGGAGAGATGCGCGAGCAGGACATTCGCGGCGTGCAGGAAATCAACCTGCTCGGGATGATCCTCGCGACACAAGTCGCGCTGCACGGCATGAACGCGCAGACGGGTGGCGGCACCCTCTACAACATGGAAGGCTTTGGCTCAAACGGCATGATCACGCCGGGCATGAGTCTCTATGGTGCGAGCAAATTCGCGCTCACCTACTTCAATAAAGCCCTGCTCGCCGAGACACGCAACAGCGGCGTGAAGATTTGCTACTTGAGTCCCGGTATCGTCATCACCGATCTGCTCAAACGCGACATGGGCAGCAACGACCCGCAGGATCTCGAGCGCACCCGGCGCATCTACAACATCCTCGCTGATCGGGTAGAGACCGTCACGCCTTGGCTGGCGGAGCGGATTCTGCGGCCACAGAAATCCGGCGCGCGCATCGCCTGGCTCACCGGCGGCAAGGCCGGCCGGCGATTCTTCATGTCGCTGTTTCGCAAACGTCAATTGTTGACTGACGCGGATTTTGCAGCCGGCTGACGCTTCGGACGCCGCGCGATCGCCGCGAGACCAGTGATGAACACCGCACTCACCACGGTGTTGAAAATCGGATACTCGTGCGGATAAAGCCAGTACTCGCGATAAGCGCCGAAGTGCGCCGGCATCTCGGCTGAGCCCCACAACACGATCCCCGCCCCGAGCCCGTAACGCAGCGACGCGGCCACGCGGATCTGCTGCGTGCTCTTGTAGACCAGATACGCAGCCCAGATCGACCACAGCACGTATACGGACATGATGATGTTGACACCCGAGCCCTTGGTGCCGAAATAAATCATGTACAACCAGAACAGGTAGCAAAACCAGGTGACGAACAGCAGCTCCATTGCGGTGATGCGCGCGAAGCTGCGCTGGTTGTCAGGCGTCGGCATGCCAGGCGAAAAATGCAGATTGCGATGGAAGAAGCGCATGAAGTTGCACTTGGTCTGCAGATTGAACATGCCGTAAAGCAGAAACAACGCCAGCATGATGGTCACGGTCGCCTGCAGCATGTTCGCCTGGGGGGCCGCCGCGTAACCATCCTGCTCGACGGGAAAAGACGGCACGGCATAGAGAACGGAAAAGAATTTGAACGCGTACTCGAACCAGCCGATCCAGATGAACCAGCCACCGAGCAGACCCATCCAGGTCGCCTTGAGCTCATCCTGCTTCAAGCCTCGCCAGACGAGGACAAAGCCGACGATGCCGACAAGCACGGCGCCGACATAAACGCCCTCGCCCAAGCCTTTCTCCATCATCTTGTAGATGGTGTGGCCGAGTGGCTGCGTGAGAAATCCGACCAGCAGGCCCAACAGACCGACCACCGGCTTGCGGTAGAGAAATTCCGGCATTGCAATGACCCCCCGAACGCGGTCGCTGTCCCGCGACTGTCGGTCAATGATAAACCGCAATCGGCACGGATGATCAGGGCAGCGTTGAAACTTTGCCCTCGCGGCGCGGATCCGCGGCGCCTGCCAACCGACCGTCGGACAAGACACGCACCGCGTGCAGACCCGAGCCTTCACCGGCATTGCGACCGCCGCGGAATACGTGCCCCATCGAGGCGAGTTCCTGCAGCAAGCGCGGCTCCGCACGCGAGGTCTCGGCCTCGATCGCTCCGCGAGCGATCACGTTCGGCAAGTCGACGGCCTGTTGTGGCGTGAGGTTCCAGTCGAGCATGCCGACGATCGCCTTGCTCACGTAGGCGATGATCGAGTTGCCGCCGGGCGAGCCGACCGCGAGTTCAAAAGCACCGTCGCGGAATACCAGCGTCGGCGACATCGAGGAACGTGGCTTCTTGCCGGGCGCCACCGCATTGGCGATGGCCTCGCCCCGATCATCGACCGGGCGGAAACTGAAATCGGTCAACTGATTGTTGAGAAAAAATCCGCCCGCCATGCGCTGCGAGCCGAACAAACCCTCGACGGTCGTGGTCATGGAGACGACATTGCCGCGCGCATCGACAATCACGAAATGGCTCGTACCGGTCCCAAGGCCGGTGGCGTCCCGCCCTCGCGGCACCGCGCCCGGCGGATTGCCGGGCTCGACCCGTGCCATCGCCCGCTCAGCGGTGACCAGCGCCGCGCGCGAACGCAGGTAATTCTTGTCGGTCAAGCCGTCGAGCGGCACAGCCGTGTAACGATCGTCGGCGACATAATGATCGCGATCGGCGTAGGCCAGGCGTTGCGCCTCGATGAAGTGGTGCCAGCCGGCGGTGCTCTGCGGTCCCATCGATGCCATATCAAAGTTTTCGAGGATGCCGAGCACGCCGAGCACGGCGATACCCCCCGAGGACGGCGGTCGCATGCCGCAGACCAGATATACCCGGTACGGGCTGCACACGGGTTCCAGCCGATTCGGTCGATAGGCACGCAGATCTTCCTGCGTCATGGAGCCGGGCGTCGGCTCACGCCGCACCGCTGCGATGATTTCCTCGGCGAGCGGACCCTCACGAAACGCCGCCGCACCGCGTGCAGCGATCAGGCGTACCGAGGCCGCGTAGTCGGCATTGAGCA
>JBILGD010000055.1:0-16758 GCA_044351225.1 Steroidobacteraceae bacterium | reverse complement strand
ACCGCATCCGATTGCTCCAGCCGGACCTTGAGCTTGAGCAGCACCAGCTCGCGCTCGATATGCTCGCCGCGCGTCATGTCCTCGACGGATACGACATCGATCAGTTTGTTGAGCTGACTGACGATCTGCTGGACCACCGAGTCGGAGCCTACGGTAACGAGCGTGATGCGTGAGACGGTGGGCTCTTCGGTGGCGGCGACCGAAAGCGACTCGATGTTGTAGCCGCGGGTCGAGAAGAGGCCAGCGACGCGGGTCAGCGCGCCCGCTTCGTTCTGCAAATGAATGGCGATGATGTGGCGCATGGATCCGCAAGCATATTGCACCGAGCGCCTGAACTGGTAGTCTGATCGGCTCGCATCCCGTTCCAAGCCGGTTTCTCCCATGCCCGAGTCCGTTGCCAGCCGAAACACCGCCGCTCCGTCACGCCATCCTCGAGCAGGCGTCACCATGACTGGCGCCGAGATGATCGTGCAAGTACTCGCCGACGAGGGAACCACCACCATCTTCGGCTACTCGGGCGGCGCCATCCTGCCGACCTACGATGCGGTCTTTCTCTACAACCAGGCTCGGGCCGAGCGGGGTCAGTCGCAGATGCCGCTGGTCGTTCCGGCGAACGAGCAGGGCGCGGGTTTCATGGCGGCGGGTTACGCGCGGGCGAGCGGACGAGTCGGGGTCTGCCTCGTGACCTCCGGTCCCGGTGCTACCAATACCGTGACTCCGGTGCGCGACTCCATGGCCGACTCGATCCCGATGATCGTCATCTGCGGTCAGGTGCCGACGAGTGCGATCGGTACCGACGCATTTCAGGAAGCCCCCGTGCCCGCACTGATGGGTTCGGTGGCCAAACATATTTTCCTCGTCACCGATCCGGCCAAACTCGAAGCGACCGTGCGCACGGCCTTCGAGATCGCGCGCACCGGTCGTCCAGGTCCGGTGGTGATCGATGTGCCCAAAGATGTGCAGAACTGGAGCGGCACCTTTCAGGGCGAGGGATTGCTGCCGGTGCCGGGTTATCGCAAGCGACTATTCGCTACCGCACACGCCGCGATCGAAGACGACGAGGCTGACGCATTCTTTGCCATGTTGCGCGAAGCGAAGCGGCCTCTGCTCTATGCGGGGGGTGGCGTGATCAACGGCGAGGCTGCGGCGGCGCTGACGACCTTCGCGACGGATTTCGGCATTCCGGTGGTCACCACGCTCATGGGGATCGGTGCCTTCGACACCATGCACCCGCTCGCCATGCGCATGCTCGGTATGCACGGCGCGGCATTCGCCAACTACGCCGTCGAAGACTGCGACATGCTGATTGCCGTGGGGGCCCGCTTCGATGATCGGGTGGCTGGTGTACCCGCAAAGTTTGCACCGCGGGCCAAGAAAATCGCCCATCTCGACATCGATCGCGCCGAGATCAACAAAGTCAAAGATGTCGATTGGAGTCACGTCGGCCGCCTGAGCGATGCCCTCGAGACGCTCACGGCCTACGGGCGGCGGATCGGTTTCCGTGCGGATCTTGCGCCATGGCACGCCGAAATAGCAGCGCTGCGCGAGCGGCATGCGATGAACTACGATCGCAATAGCGAGCTCATCCAGCCCTACTACGTGATCGAAGAAATCAATCGACTGACGCGCGGCGAAGCCATCATCTCAACCGGTGTCGGTCAACATCAGATGTGGGCCGCCCAATACTTCGATTTTCGCCGACCCCGGTTGTGGCTCACCTCCGGGTCCATGGGGACCATGGGTTTCGGTTTGCCCGCGGCGATCGGCGCACAGTTTGCCAACCCGCGTGCACTCGTCATCGACATCGACGGCGATGCATCGATCCGCATGAACTTCGGCGACCTCGAAACCGTCACCACCTACGATTTGCCGGTCAAGGTCGTGGTACTCAACAATTTCGGCGACGGCATGGTCAAGCAGTGGCAGAAGCTGTTCTTCAAGGGGCGCATGTCGGCGAGCGACAAATCACTGCACAAGAAGGACTTCGTCAAGGCTGCGCAGGCTGACGGCTTCCAATATGCCGTTCGGCTCGATCGCAAGGCCGATGTGCCGCGCGTCATCGAAGAATTCATCCGCTACCCCGGCCCGGCCTTTCTCGAGGTCATCATCGATCCCGATGCGGGTGTTTACCCGATGGTCGGGCCCGGCCAATCCTATGATGCGATGATCACGGGCGATTTCATCGTCGCCCGTCACGGGGTCAAGGAAACCGAAGCGCCGGGTCCCTCGCAGATGTTCTAGAGTCGATCGCCGAACGCCAGGGCACGGCGGTCGTCATCCTGTCTCGAGCAATCTGAGACCCGCCGGCGCATCCAGCGAGAGAGACTTGACCAGCGCGAACACTTCGCGACCGGGGACCAGATCGAGGGTGCGCACTGCCGTCTCGGTTACTGCAGCCAGCAGGTGCTGTCGACCGACGGCAAGTTCGACCAGTACCGATCCGTCGTGGCGATTGCGCAAATGGATGATTCGCGTGCGCAGCACATTACGCACCGAGAGCCCGATCGGTTCCTGCGTGGCGATGATCACTTCGTTGGCGGGTACGTATGCGCGGATGTGTCCCGCGTCAATCGTCGCGCGGTGATTGCCGCTGATCTGCACGGTCTGTCCTTCGAGATCCAGCAGCCATGCCTCGCCGTCGGTGGATGCGGAATGACTCTGCAGATCGAGCAGGCTGCCGGCATCGGCGCGCAGGGCAAGCAGCGGTGTCTCCGCGCGACCCATCAGCGCCTCGATGCGATCGCTGGCGATGACCTGCCCGCTCTCGAGCAGCACGAGATGATCGGCAAGGCGCAGCACCTCGGCGAGGCTATGCGTCACGTGCAACATCGGCAGACCAAACTCGCGCTTGATGCATTCCAGCAAAGCAAGAATCTCCGCTTTGCGCGCTGCATCGACGGCCGCGAGCGGCTCATCGAGCAGCAGTAGCGCAGGTTCTGCGAGCAGGGCGCGCCCGAGGGCGACGCGCTGGCGTTCACCCCCCGAAAGTTGTGCGGGCCAGCGATCGAGCAGATGACTGATGCCGAGCGTCTCGATGACGCGTGCTTCCTGCAGCTTCGCGGCTTGCCGTCGTCGTTTTGCACCGAAGCGCAGATTGGCAACGACATCGAGATGCGGAAACAGCAGCCCATCCTGGGGAACCCAACCGATGTGCCGCTCTGCCGCCGGCAGATCGATGCCTTGCGCGGTATCGAGCACCACCCGCCCTGCGATCACCACCCGACCGCGAGCGGGAGCAAGGTGACCCGCGAGCAGATCCAGCAGCGTCGATTTGCCGGAGCCCGAGGCACCGAAGACTGCCGTGACGCCTTGGGCAGGCGCGTTGAAGCGAGCCTGCAGCGTGAAGCCTCCGCGACCCCCGACGAGTTCGATTTCGATCATGCGGAGCGACTCCAGCGACTCGCCCTGCGGCCCAGCCACTCGGCCGCGAGCAGCGCGGCGACGGCAATCAATACCGAAATAACCGCGAGACGCAGCGCAATGATTTCGCCACCCGGTGTTTGCAGTGCGCCATAGATGGCGAGTGCCAGAGTTTGGGTTTCACCGGGTACGTTTGCGGCAAAGGTGATGACCGCGCCGAATTCACCGAGACACATGGCGAAGCCAAGCAGCGCAGCGGCGAGGATGCCGGGCAAGGCGAGCGGCAGGGTGATGGCAAAGAAACAATCGATGGATCCTGCACCGAGCGAGCGGGCAGCGCGCTCGAGACGCGGATCGATGCCCTCGAGCGATAGTCGAATCGTGCGTACCATGATCGGCAAGGCGACGAGCCCAGCGGCGAGCGCGGCGCCGTTGGTGGTGAACACGAGCCGCAGGCCAAACGCGTCGTTCAGCCAGCGCCCGAGCGGGGCCTGCACACCGAAAGTCAGCAACAGCAGATAACCGACCACCACGGGCGGCAGCACCAGGGGCGAATGCACGAGCGCGTCGAACAGCGCTCTACCCGGAAAGCGGTAACGGACGAGCAACCAGGCGAGTAGCAGGGCGAGCGGCAGCGTGAAGGCCAACGCACGCAGGGCCACCTGCAGACTCGTCGCCACCGCCAACCACTCCGAGCCGGACAAGACCATGCGCCCATCCTATAATTTTGTTCATGAAGTACCTGCACACCATGGTCCGCGTCACGGACCTCGAGGCATCGCTGCGATTCTATCGGGACGCTCTCGGCCTGGAGTTACTCTCCACAAAAGAAGTCCCGCAGGGGCGCTTCACCCTCGTCTTTCTTGCGGCACCGGGTGATCACACCGCGCAGGTCGAACTCACCTTCAACTGGGATCCCGAGCCCTACACGGGTGGTCGCAACTTCGGGCATATCGCCTATGCCGTCGATGACATCTACGCGGCGTGCCAACGCTTGACCGATCATGGCGTGACGATTCTGCGTCCACCGCGGGACGGACGCATGGCGTTCGTACGCTCTCCGGACGGCATCTCGATCGAGTTGCTGCAGCGCGGCCCCAATCTCGCACCCGCCGAACCCTGGGTTTCCATGCCGAACACCGGCAGCTGGTGACGGTCGTGCGCCACCCGCCGCGTGGCGCTGCATCGACCGTGGCATGCTGCCGATCGATGATGTCCCGCAAGGCCCGTCTGGTTTTGCTCGCATCGCTTGCGATGCTCGCCGGCTGTGCCGTGCCGCGCGCATATCTTGGCGAGGCCATCGAGCGCGCCGAATCGACGCAGGGCTATCGCGTTGCCACCGTATTGCCGAGGCGTAACAACGACGAGTTGTTGCTGATCGTCAGCTTCTCGGGGGGCGGCATGCGTGCCTCGGCAATGGCTTTCGGCGTGCTCGAACAGTTGGCGGCGGACCGCATCGGTCAGGGTCGCGAGTCGCGGCCCCTGCTCGAGGAAATCGACGTGCTTGCAGCCGTGTCGGGCGGCGCGATCCCTGCGGCCTACTTTGCCTTGCACGGCGAGCGGATTTTCCAGGACTTCAGTCGACGTTTTCTCGAGCGGGATGTCGGCGCAGCGCTGCGTCGACGAATTCTCTGGAATCCGCGCAATTGGCTGCGTCTTGCGTCGAGCGAATTTTCGCGCGGCGATCTCTACGCCGAATATTTTGATCGCCGTCTATTCCAGGGTGCCACCTTCGGTGATCTCGGCAGGGACGGAAATCGACCGTTCCTCATGATTCACGCCACCGACATCGCTCGCGGCAGCCGCTTCGAATTCACGCAGGACAGCTTCGATCCGCTGTGTATCGATCTTGCTCGCTATCCTCTCTCCCGGGCGGTCGCGGCATCGTCCTCGGTACCCGCGCTGTTCACCCCCATCACCCTGCGCAATCGCGGCGGGCTTTGCGGCGCGCGCGGCGAGAATCGACACTTCGACTACCTGCACCTTGTCGACGGCGCACTCAGCGACAATCTTGGGGTACGAGGCATGCTCGATGCCCTGATGGACGAAAACTCGCCCTTGCAGCAAACCATGACGGCGAGCACCCCGCGTCGCGTGGTCTACATCACCATGAACGCGGGTGATTCACAGTCCGCCGCGGTGGGCGCAAGTCGCCAGGCGCCCGCCACGCTGGAGATGCTGCGGCTGATGGGTACGGTACCGGTCGACCGATATTCCGCAGACAGTCGGATGCTCCTGCCCGCGGCCCTGCGGGCGTGGACGGCGCGCGTGAACGCCGAACTTTTTTACGTGGAGCTCGAGCTCGAATCGTTGCGTGCCGATTCGCAACTCGGCAGTCTCGTGGCCTTGCCCACGACGCTCGGTCTCGGACGCGAAGAGATCGGCGGACTGCGCTGCGCTGCCAGCCATCTGCTGCAGCGCTCATCGGAATACCGCCGCCTGCTGAAGGATCTCGGTGGCGAGATGACCGCGGGGGCGGGCTGTCGGGACTCGACTCACCAGGTCATCGAGACTCCCTTGGTCTTGAGATAGGGCTCGAGACCTTCCTTGCCGAACTCGCGTCCCCATCCCGATTGTTTGTTGCCGCCGAAAGGCATGGCAGGATCAATGGCGGCATGCATGTTGACACTGACCTGACCGGAGTCGATCTTGCGTACCATCTGCATCGCGATGCCGAGATCGCGCGTCCATACGCTGCCCGACAAGCCATAGATCGTCGAGTTGGCAGCGCGAGCGATCATGTCGAGATCGCCATCGCCAAAACTTTGCACGCAAAGCACAGGGCCGAAGATCTCGTTCTTCACGGGCGTCATGTCGTTGCGGGTACGAGCGAGAACGGTTGGTTCAAAGAAATAGCCGGGACGCGTGGGTGATGCGCCGCCGCAGACCACTTCGGCGCCTTCCTTGCGTCCGGCGTCGACAAAGCCGCTGACACGCTCGCGTTGCTGTGCGGAAATGAGCGGGCCGAATTCGGAAGTCGGGTCGAGTCCGGGACCGATCTTCATCGCGCGTGCCGCAGCCGCGACACCTTCGACGACTTTGTCGTGGACTTTTTCGTGCACGAAGAGCCGCGTACCCGCCATGCAGTTTTGACCTTGCAGGAAAAAACAGGCGCGTGCGGCACCCGGGATGACCTGCTCAAGATCGGCATCCGGAAACACGACGACCGGTGATTTGCCGCCGAGTTCAAGCGTGACTTTTTTCAGATTGCCGGCGGCTGCCTTGACGATCAGACGTCCCACTTCGGTCGAACCGGTGAAGGCGATCTTGTCGACGCCTGGGTGAGCGGCAAGCGCCGCACCCGCGGTTTCGCCGTAACCATTGACGATGTTGATCACGCCATCGGGCACGCCGGCCTCCTGACAGAGCTCGGCGAGTCGCATCGCCGTGAGCGGCGTGAGTTCTGCGGGCTTCAGCACCAGCGTACAGCCGGTCGCGAGCGCGGGGGCGATCTTGAGCATCACCATCGGCAGCGGCGAGTTCCACGGCGTGATGGCACCAACGACACCGATAGGTTCGCGCAGCGTGAAGGACAGCGCTTCGCCCGGAAGCTTGCCTTGCGGCGCCGCAGGGATGGTCGCGCCTTCGATTTTGGTCGGCCAGCCGGCGTAGTAGCGGAAGAACTCGGGTACCACCATGCCGCACACATATTGCGCGAGCGGCGTCGGCAAGCCGTTGTCGAGGATCTCGAGTTCGCAGAGCTGCTGGAAGTTCGCGAGAACGAGGTCAGAAATTTTCCACAGCACCGCACTGCGCTGCGCAGCCGTGAATCTTGACCAGGGTCCCTCGAATGCAGCGCGGGCAGCGTGCACGGCTGCATCGATCTCTGCGGCGCCACCGCCCGCGCAACTCGCGATCTTCAGCCCGGTGGCCGGGTCATGGATGTCGATGGCCTGACCCTTGTCCGGAAACACCCATCGACCATTGATGAAATGACCGTGCTGACGCTGCAAGAAATCCAAGGTGCTCGGCGACAGCGTGTAACCCGACAGCGAAGCAGGAACCGTGCTCATGTTCGACCCCCCCAGTTGAGACCCCGTGTGATCATCGTACGGCGATCACCACGCCGAACAGCAGGTCGAGGTCCAAGGCGTCCGGAGCGTGGCCGAATGACACCCTGTGAACACCCGGGCTTGAGTGCGGTTGGTGCAAGTCGCTAGGCTGCCCGACCCATCCGGATGCCGCGGCGATCATGACACCCGATACAGACCATGGCTTGCTCGATCCCCGTGACGCGCAGTTCGCGGGTAGCGTTCCCGTCATTGTGGTGGGTGGCGGCGGTTGCGGCCTCACTGCAGCGCTCGCTGCCAAGCAAGCCGGCGCAGAGGTCGTGCTGCTCGAGCGTGACGAATCGACGCTCGGCACCACTGCCATGTCCACGGGGCTCATTCCTGCCGCCAACTCGCGGCTGCAGCGCGAGCGCGGCATCGTCGACACACCGGAACTCTTTGCCGAAGACATCCTGCGCAAGGCGGGCGGCGAGACGGACGCGGCGATCGCCCTCGAACTCGCGCGCCAGTCGGCACGCACCGTCGAGTGGTTGATCGATGATCATCGGGTACCGCTGTCGCTGGTCGACAGCTTTCTCTATCCCGGGCACCGCGTGAAGCGCATGCATGGCACGCCGAATCGCACCGGCAGCGAACTGATGGGTGCATTGGCGGGTGCGATCGAGCGTCAGGGCGTCGACGTGTTGACCGAGGCGAGGGTCGGCGAGTTGTTCGTCGATTCGGTGGATGCACGCATCCGCGGCGTGCGCGTGCATCGCCCCGATGGCAGCACCGAAGATCTCGGCTGTGATGCCCTAATCCTCGCGTGCTGCGGCTTTGCCGGAAATCCCGAGATGGTACGTCGCTACATTCCCGAGATCGCGGAGGCGACTTTCTTTGGACATCCCGGCAATAAGGGCGATGCCATACGCTGGGGCGAGGGCTTGGGCGCCGCGATTCGCGATATTCACAGTTATCAGGGGCATGGCGGGCTCGCTGCAGGTCGCGGTATCCCCATTCTTTGGCCGCTCATCATGGAGGGCGGCTATCAGGTCAATGTACAGGGCGAAAGATTCTCCAACGAGGCACTGGGCTATTCCGAGCAGGCCGTCAATGTCGTGGCGCAACCCGGCCATGTCGCCTGGGACATCTATGATCAGCGCCTGCACGATCTGATGCTCGAGTTCGATGATTACCGTGACGCCGTCGAGGCAAGGGCCATCCTGCGTGCCGATGACATCCCTTCACTTGCAACGCTTGCCGGCATCGACGCCACCGGCTTGACCCGTACCGTGCTGGCCGTCGAGCTGATGCAGCGCGGTGAGCGGCAAGATTTCTTTGGCCGGGATTTCACGAATACGCCTGCGCTGCGCGCGCCGTATTACGCAGTCAAGGTCACCGGGGCACTGTTTCATACCCAAGGCGGGCTTTCTGTCGATGGCGGCGCGCGCGTGTTGCGCGCCGACCGCTCGCCTCTGCCCAATCTTTTTGCGGGCGGTGGCGCGGCCCGCGGCATTTCGGGGCCGGGTTGCTCCGGCTACATGGCAGGCAACGGATTGTTGACCGCCACCACATTCGGCAGGCTGGCTGGCGAGGGTGCGGCACGAATCGTCTGACGCAGTTCGGCGTCAAAGCCACCCGCAAGGAACTTGAGTATGTCGACCTCGACCTCGGCGGGGCTTTCGACGTAGGGGTAGTGGCCGTACTTGGGATATTTTTTGATCACGGTGGGCGCACCGGTCATCCAGTAGCTTTGCAGTTCGGCTTCGGTGTGCACCAGCGTCGGATTCGACATGCCCTGAAGGATCAGCGTCGGCGCTTTGACTCTCGCGAGATAGGTTGCCGTATCACCGGTACGAAAATTCCTCAGGTATTGCGCGGCAGCGGGTCGACCGCCTGCACGCCGGTTCATGTCGTACACCATCTCGACGAAATCGGCGGGCAGGGGACGCAGTGAGGGGATATTGCCCTCGAGTTCCTCCTGCCACTTTGCCTTGGAGCGATACTGGCGATTGATCCATTGTTCGATGGCGCTGCCACGGCCGCGATTCGGATTGCTCTGCGCCGTGCGTGGCATGCCGCCGGAGTTGATGAGCACGAAGCGATCGACACGCTCCGGATGATCACCGGCATGAATGAAGCCGATCTGTCCGCCGGAAGAGGTGCCGATCAGGTGATAGCGCGATACACCGAGCCGGCCCGGCAGCTCATCGAGGATGCGCTGATTCCGACCCATATCGTTGATGTCTTTGGAGTCGAAGCTCGTCAGACCAGCATTGAGGTAATCCATGCGGATCACGCGATAGCCGCTCTTCACGAGCGCTGCGGCAAGATCATCCCAGCTGCGCAGACTCATGAACGAAGCGTGGCTCAGCACGACCACCGGCGGGTTGTCGATGCCGACGGGGGATTCGTCGAAGTAGTGCACGCGAATACCGTCGATATCAATCCAGCGTGAGGCAGGCGTGGTGTATTTCTTCTCGAGTTCAGCGAGTGATATCTCGAACCAACCGCGCGACAGCGCGAGCCAGCCGACCAGCATGGCGAGGGCGCTGATGCCGAGCACGCCGAAAAGGATCTTGTGTGCGGTTTTCATGTGTTGATCTCCCCGTATCCCGAGTCACTGATCGAGACCTGCGGATGATGCCGTATTCTGCCGCCGGATGAAAAAGGGCTCGGTGACTTGCATCACCGAGCCCCGATCCGGGATCCGTCGATCCCGCGGTCTTGTCGCCTGCGAGCTCGTCAGTCGAGCTTGTAGTTGACCGACAGCATGTACTCGCGTGGGCGCAGCGGAATGAAGCCGCCGAGGAAGCCGCGCGAACCGGTGGTGATGACGTACTCGTCGGTGAAATTCTTCACCGAAGCGCGCATCGACCAGTTGTCGTTGAAGGCGTGGTTCAGGAAGGCATTGCCAGTGCTGTAGCCCTTGACCTTGAAGTCATTGGTGGCCGCGGTGATGTAGTCATCCGTGGTGAACCAATCGGCGCCGAGGGTCGTGCGGCCGTAAGCATTGTCGATGCCGTAATCAAAGCCCACGGTGAACGAGAAGTTCGGCGTCTGCGGCACGACCGGAGTCACACCGAAGTTGGCCGGGGCGTTCGCCGGAGCGCTGGTTCGGTTGAGCGAGTCGTATTTGCCGTCCATCGCGAAGGTGCCGCTCATGAAGAGGGTCAGATCTTCGCTCGGCACCGCAGTGACTTCGACCTCGAGGCCCCGGATGGTGGCCTTGCCCGAGTTCTGCACCGGGAAAGCGACTGTGCCGTCGGTGTTGGTCACCGTGGCGTTCAGCGCGAGATCATCCGCCTTGGCGATGAAGTAGTTCGCATTGACGCGCAGGCGACTGCCGAGCAGATCGGTCTTGATGCCGGCTTCATAAGTCCAGTTGGTTTCCGGGAAGTACGGCGCCTTGGCATCGTTCGGATTGAAGATTGCGATGCCGTTGTAACCGCCCGACTTGAAACCGCTCGCCGCCGAGGCGTAGAGCAGCATGCTGTCGACGTTACCGCTGGCGGGCAAGGTGTAATCGAGACCGATGCGCGGGGTGACCTCGGAGTACGTGTTCTTGAGGTTGATCAGCGCCGGCGGTGCACCGAGCAGGCTCTTCCAATCGAGCTTGAAGGTTTTCTTGTCTTCGGTGTAACGAAGGCCACCCGTGATCTTGAGCGCCTCGGTGAGCTGATAGTCGGCTTGCGCGAAGGCCGAAAACGACTTCGAGGTTGCCGAGATCAAGCCGTTCGAGATCGGGAACGCCGGGCTGCCCGGGGCGCCGAAGTAGGAATTCCAGGAGAGGAGCTGCGTGCCTTCTTCGTCAAAGAAATAGAGACCGACGAGGTAGTTGAGGTCACCCATCGACCCAAGCAGCTGCAGCTCCTCGCTCCACTGCTCGGCCTCGGCGTCGTTGGCGGCCATCACGTTGCCGTTGCCGCTGAAGTCGTTGGTGAAGTCATCCACCGTCTTCACGTAACCCGTGATCGAGCGCAGTGTGGCACCACCGAGATCATAGGCAATGTTCAGCGAACCGATGGTCTGCTGCGTATTGCCTTCGGGATTGTTGAGCAGGCCGTTCGGGCGTGCGACGTTCGGCGTATTGAGCACGTACTGACCGAACTGCGGCACGAGATCGTCGGAGGTGAACTGGCGGTTCGCCGGCACATTCGGCGTCGAGGCCGGGATCAGCTGACCGCCGTCGTTGGCCGAATCGGAGAACGATAGCGATGCAGTGACTTCGAGGTTTTCGGTGCCTGTGTAGCGCACTTTGGCGCGCGCTGCCCAATTGGTTTCTTCGCCGACCGGTGCGGCCCGCGAAGGATTGCGGTTGTAAAACTGCGCGCCCTTGTTCGAGTACAGCGCCGAGAACGCGGCACCCCAGCCGTCGGCGAGCGGACCGCCGAGACTCAGGCTGATGCGCTGCTGGTCAAAATTACCCGCGCCGACGCTGATGTCGCGCCAGCTGGTCTCGCCTGGCGTACGCGAGACGAACTTGATCGCACCGGCGAGGGTGTTGCGGCCATAGAGCGTACCTTGCGGACCACGCAGCACTTCGACGCGCTCGATATCGGCGAGCGTGATGTTGTTGCCGTTGAGTCGTGCGATGTAGACGTCATCGACGTAGATGCCGAAAGGTGACTCGGCCACGATCAGTGTCGCGTCTTGCTGCAGCGAACCGCGCAGCGAGGGCGAGAGGTTGGTCGGCGTAGTGATGTTGTTGAACATCTTTAGGCTGGGCGCAAAGCGAGCGAGGTCGCGTGCTTCGGTCACCTGCTTGTTGGCGAGTGCTTCGGCGGTGATCGCCGTGACCGGCACGGGTACAGACTGCAGCGAGGCCTCACGGCGCTCGGCCGTGACGACGATCTCTTCGAGCACGCCGGAGGTGTTCTCGTTCTGAGCCATGGCGCCCGCAGGCAGCACGGCAAGTCCGACGGCCAAATGCAACAAACGATGTTTAGACATGCATAGTCCCTATGTAGTGGTGATCCCTGTTGCGCCCCGCAAGCGCTGAATGTCAGTTGCGGGACGCGGTAATCTAGCAGAGTGGCGGGCAGACGATGCCGTCTTGACCGTACCAAACGTGCCGTGTTGTAAAAGCGCAACATCCGGTACACGGCGCCGTCCGCGCCAGTGCTTTACCGACTTGTCAGCGCAGCGTGACGATCACTTTGCCCGCATTGCGTCCGGCCAGCAGGTGCTCCACGGCATCGGCGGTACGTTCAAGCCCGCGAAAGGGCGTACGGTCGACGAGCACCTGCAGTTGGCCGCGATAGTAGAGATCGAGAATGCGCTCTGCGGCTTCGGCGAAAAACTCCGGGAACGCCTGATTCTGGAAACCGCGGATGGACGCCGATTTCCAGTAGAGCTTGCGGTACGCCCGCGGCTGCGGCACGAATTCGATGGCCTTGTCGAAGTCGGAGGTGTGACCGCTGACGACGACACGACCCCGAAAGGCGACATGCTCGACGAAGGCATCAAAGATTTCACCGCCCACCGAATCGTAGGCGACATCGATGCCGCGCGGATATTCGCGACCGAGCACCTCGTGCAGATTCTCGCGGCGGTGGTTGATCACGCGATCTGCGCCGAGTCCTTGCAGCAGTGCGAGCTTGTCGTCGCTGCCCGTGATGCCGATGACATGACAGCCGCGCAGTTTGGCGAGTTGCAGCACGAAATGTCCGAGACCGCCTGCCGCCGCCGACACGGCAACGGTGTCGCCCGCGCGGACTTCACCAATGCGTTCGAGGCCGACCATCGCCGAGATTCCGGTCGGAATGAGCGCAACGATTTCGGGTGATGCGTCGCGTACCGTGATCACGCGTTCGGCGATGGCAAGCTGGTATTCGCGATAGCCGGAGCCGAGGCGACTGGCCGCGACCTTGTCACCCTCGCGCAGATGCTTCACGCCAGCGCCAACGGCAACGATTTCGCCCACCGATTCGATGCCCATGTCGAAGGGCGGCTTGATGTCGAGATAGCGGATCGCGTTGCGACAGAGATTTTTGTCGAAGATCGCATTGCATCCTGCGTAGGCGTTACGGATCACCACTTCGCCAGCCTGCGGATCGCGCCAGGGCTCGGTGACGATCGCGGTGGCGCTGCGGAAGTCGCCGGTCAACTGCTGGATCACAAGCTTCTGATAATGCGTCGGGTGGGTCATGTCGCGGATATCACGGTAGAGTTCACGGAAGCTTAACGCAGGGAGACACTTGGCATGCCGACCATCCTCATCACCGGAACCTCGCGGGGACTTGGCCTCGAATGCGTGCGCCAATATGCCGCGGCGGATTGGCAGGTGCTCGCCTGCGCACGGCGACCGGCTGACTCAGTCGACTTGGTCGCGCTTGCCGCAGACTACCCACAACGGATACGCCTGTTGACGCTCGATGTGACTGATCACGCTGCCGTCGATCGCCTGGCCGTGGCGCTCGAAGCTACACCCATCGATGTGTTGCTCAACTCTGCGGGCACGATGGGCAGTGGAAGTTTCGCGCGCGACGGCCTCGCGTTCGGCAGCTTCGGGAATTCGGACTTTGAAGATTGGGCGCAGGTTTTCCGCCTCAATGTTTTGGGGTCGATGAAAATGGCCGAGGCGTTCGTCACGCACGTGGCCCGCTCGGAACAGAAAAAAATCGTCACGCTCACGAGCATGCTGGGCTCGGTGGCCAACAATCGCATCGGTGGGTTGTATGCGTACCGTGCCAGCAAAGCGGCGGTGAACGCCATCATGAAGTCGATGTCGATCGATCTTGCCAAATCCCACGGCATCGCGGCGACAGCGCTGCATCCCGGCTGGGTCAGAACCGAACTCGGCGGCCCGAATGCCGATATCGATGCGGCGACCAGCGTCGCCGGCATGCGCCGCGTGATCGACGCGTTAACGCTGGCGAATGCCGGTCGTTTCTGGGTCTATGACGGCAGCGAGCTGCCTTGGTGAGCGCGCCTCAATAAAACATCCGCGCCATCGTCTTGCGACTCGGGTCGTAGGCCGTATAAGTCTTGCCGATCGTCGTCGGGTCGCCGAGGGCCTGCACCGCGAGATTCGCCAAGTCGATGCGCCCGATATAGCTGAAGGCCGCCGGATCGTCGACGAGCACAGCCGTGCCGGTCGCCGGTACATCGCCAAGGCCGCCCGGCCGGATGATCGTGTAGTCGAGACCGCTCGCGCGCAGGTGATCTTCGGCTTGAGACTTTAGGGCGATCACCTCTTTCAAAAAATTGCGTGATGGGCGTGGTGCCGCATCAGCTGAGTTGCCCGTGCCAATGACGGTGATGAAGACGAAGCGTGGTACGCCCGCGGCTTTGGCTGCATCCATGACGTTGCGATTGCCGATGTAGTCGGGGCGCTTGTCCTGTTCGCCTCGCGCGGTGCCTAGCGTCGAGACGACCGCGGCGAAGGTTTGCGAGCTCATCGCGGCCTGCACGGTCTCGACATCGAGGGCATCGGCGATCACGGTATCGACGCCGAGTTTCTGTAGTTCGACCGTGTTCGAGGTTCGTCGCACGGCCACCGTGACGGTCTCGCCGCGCTCACGCAACTGCCGGACGATTTCGAGACCGGTGCCGCGTGTGCCGCCGAACACGAGGATCGGTCCGCCCGGTGACGTATAGCCGGATGCGGCACGTACATTGATGGGCTCGTGTGATGAGCCGCTGAACACGAACACATAGGCGGCCAGCGTCAGCACGAGTGCCAGCAGCAGACCACCGATGAACTTCAGAGTACCCACGATGAACTTGCGCATGATGCGGTCTCCTGTAGAGATTGGGGGCTAGCGCGCTCCCGGGGGCGCGTACCGTTCGATCCACTCGCGTACCGTCTTGTACCAGAACAGAGAGTTCTGCGGCTTGAGGATCCAGTGATTTTCGTCCGGGTAGTAGACCAGGCGTGATGGCACGCCTCTTTTCTGCAAAGTATTGAAGAGCTCGATGCCGTGGTTGACCGGCACGCGAAGGTCGTTCTGACCGTGGATGACGAGGGTCGGCGTCACGAAGTTGCCCGCCGACGTGTGCGGCGAATTCTTCGCAAATTCTTCGGGCCGCTCCCAGAACTCGAAGAAGCGATTTCGCTCGGCCGCAAAGTCTGCGGCGATCTGCGTGTATTGGTTGTACACGGCGGCGTGCGCGATCAGCGTCTTGAAGGGATGCGCGCGACCGAGCAGCGTGCTCGCCAGAAAGCCGCCATAGCTGCCACCGCCGGCGACCATGCGTGCCGCATCGACATAGGGCTTGGCCGCAAGCCACTCTGCCGCCTTGATCGTGTCTTCGTAAGGTCGCGTGATCCAGTCCGGGTTGATCGAGTCGGCGAACTGCTGTCCGAAGCCGCTCGAGCCGTGGAAGTTGTGCCAGGTGACGATGTATCCCCAGCTGGCGAACACCTGAGCGTTCCAGCGCCATTGCACGGCATCCTGAATACCGTTGTGCGGCCCACCATGCAGCAGCATGAATACCGGATATTTCTTTGTCGGGTCGAAATCGGGCGGATAGACGACCCACATCTGGATCGGTGCATTGCCATAGCCCGCATAAGTCACGCTTTCGACCTTGCCCTGGCGCAAGTCGGCCACTGTTGTGTCATTGAAATTCGAGAGTTTGGTGGCAGCGCCCGTCGACAGATCGAGCCGAACGAGAGTCGGGGGCTCCGAAAAACTTTGGCGTAGCGCGACGGCGGCGGGTTTGCTGCCACCACCCGCGGCGAGTGCGAGGTTGCCGAAGCTGCTCGCGCCGGTGATCGCCTTGGGTTTGCCGGGCGCCGCAAGATCAAAACGATGGATACGATTGGTGGCGGCGTCGTCGATGGCGGTGAATATGGCCTTCGAGTCAGGTCGCCAGATGAGTTGGCCAGCCGAGCGATCGAACTCCCCGCTCAGGTCGACGCGAGTACCGCCGGCACGATCGAGCAGCGTGAGCCGCGCGCGATCACCATAGAAACCCGGGATCGCCTGCGCCGTGTAGGCGAGCCAACGACCGTCCGGGCTGTACGCCGGCTGGCCATCGTCGGCGCGGTTGCCTTCGGTGAGATTGCGCGCGGCCTTGCAACCGCAACTGGCGATCGAAATGAGATCGTAGTTCGAGTCGATGCCGGTTTGATCGACATTGGCCACGAAGGTGATCTCTTCGCCATCCGGCGAAATATCGTAGGACGACGACGAGTAGTCGCTCTTCGACAGATGGAAGCCCGATTGTCGCGTGATTGCGAGCGGCTCGCCGCCCTCGAGCGCGACGGAGAACAAATGCGGCTGCCGATCGTCGAGATAGCGATCCCAGTAGGCGATCGGAGCGCGGTCCCACACCTTGGCGCTCATCTTGGAGTCGGCACGTTCCTTCAGTCGCTTGGCCTGATCTTCCCACTTCACGAGATCGGTCCAGATCGGCGTGACGAAGGCGATGCGGCGGCCGTCCGGAAACCACTTCGGTG
>JBILGD010000145.1:0-5596 GCA_044351225.1 Steroidobacteraceae bacterium | reverse complement strand
GATGTGCGTAGTCGAGCATCGCGCGCTGCTTTTTGCTGACCTTGGCGACGCGATAATTCATCGCCAAAGTTTCGCCGAGCGAGGGATCACCGGACATTTCGCGCAGCGCGTGACCGTGTGCCGTCAGGCAGTAATAGCAGCGATTTGCCGCCGAGACGACCACGGCGATCATCTCGCGCTCAAGCATGCTCAGCCCGGACTCGCCCAGCATGAGATCGTTGTACATCGCGATGAAGGCGCGCAGCTTGGTTTGATCGAAGCTGTACACGGCGAGTACGTTCGGCAGAAAGCCGAGTTTTTCGTCGCAGATCGCAAAATATTTGCGCAGATCCGCATCGAGCTTGCGACGCGGCGGAATCGGCAGATCAAGCCCCACCATTCGGGCGGGTTGGGCACGGTAGCGGCGGGGCATGGAAGGATCTCGGGGTATGAGCGAACCGAGCGGTGCCGGACGGGCCGGCGCCGCGTTCTCTTCAGGGCGACCTTGCGCTTCGCGCGAGGTTCGCGGAATCAGCGACGGAAGCCGCCGCCACCACCCGGACGGGGCGGGCGCGGCGCACGCTCCTGCGCTTCGTTGATGCGCAGGGCGCGACCGTTCATTTCATAGCCGTTCAGGGATGCGATGGCGGCCTGAGCATCGCTGGACGGCATGTCCACGAAGCCAAAACCGCGGGGTCGCCCCGTCTCCCGGTCATTGATGAGTTTCACGGAGTCGACCTTGCCGTATCGCTCGAAGAGCACGCGCACGTCGGCCTCGTTCGCGGAGAAGGGCAGATTGCCCACGTAGATCGTCGTCATTCGACCGTCTCTCTTTTTTGGTCGGTTGCACCAGTCGTCCGCCACGAGGGGTCCCGTGGCGGACGATTCTTTGATGCTACTACCGGAGTCGACGGCAAGACAACCGGCGGCCGGCGTCTACTTTTTGACGGGCGTCGTCGGTTGTACTTTTTTGCGGAAGTAGGTCCAGCTGGTCTCGTTTTCCCGATCGTCCGTGCCCGCCGGCGGATTACGGTACTCCGGATACTCGGTCTCGATGGTCTTGCGCATCAGTGCGGGCAGTTGGTCATAGCTTTCGAGCTTGCGGCCCGCAGCATGCATGTAGATGAGGCCGGCGCGGCCGCTCATCTCCATCCAGGGCAACCAATCGGCCATGCGCACCCAGCCGACCTCGATCGGCGGGTTCGGGATTTTGGGGTCGGTCAGCGTCGAGACCGAGCCAAAGAAATTGAACATCTCGGTGGCGTGGTAATAGCCACCGACGTTTTTCTGGTACTCGCCGCCCAGGGGATTCACGTAAAAAAGCGGAATGGTGATGGTGTTCCACCATTTATCGCCGCTGATCGTGGCCGGCCAGCTCGCGGGCTTGCCGTCGGCGCCGATCGGGAACACGGGGCGCTGGTTCACCGGATCGTTGGCGGTCTGCAGCACCTTGACCGTCTGGCCGGTCCAGGGGTTTTTCCATTCCTTGAGCAGCTCGCCGGTCGCTGGGTCGACGTACAGCAGCAACTCTCGCGAGACCAGCCGCCAGCCGGTACCGCGGGTCGGATCCGTGACCGTGACGCATTGGCGAATGTTGTAGCCCTCGACGTCGAAGAGCTTGCGGTCGCGCTCACCCGGCACCCGAGCGAAGGCTTCGCCGTGGAAGGTGTAGATGGTCGGGGTATTGTCGACGGATCCACATTGAATGCGTCGGCCGGCGAGATTCGTGCCCTCCGGGGTGTTGAGGTCGATGGCCTTGGGCTTGGCTTTGGCGGCCGTGGCCGGCGTAGCGGCCACAACGAGTGTGGCGGCGGCCAGGACGGCCGCGGCCAGCGAGGTCAGGGATCGGATCATGGGGATCTCCAGAGCAATGAAATCCGGAAGATCATATCACCATGATGTTTGCGAGGACTTGGGTGGGATCAGCGTCGCTGCAGGTAATGGGTAACGTTCGGATCGATCGTGGACACCGGCTCCCGGTTGCGCGTCAGCTCGGACATCACGCGCTGCGTGTACGCGGCGAGGTCAGCCGCCTTGGCTTCGGCTTCGGCCGGAGTTTCGCGATGATTTTCGACCGCACTTTCAGGCAAAATTTTTCGCGTCTCGAGTTCGGCTTCGAGCGTCGCGAGGCGTTCGCGCAGCAGCCAGACCTCGGCGGTGAGCGCCATGATGGCACCCACGGCGTTATCCATCGGCAGTTGGTTGAGAAAGTCGGGCTCTTGGCCCGTGATCGGGCCTTGCAATGAGGCGTTGAAGCGGTGACCGGAGCGCGGGTCGATCAGCGGATCGATCGCATCGGGTACGGCCGGCGATGCCGTCTTGTCTTGATGCGCGCTCATTTCTCGAACACGTACAGATTCCAGTGATTGGCGTTGATCGGCGCTTTGCCCGGGCGCTTCACTGAGCGGTTCAGACGCTCGAAAGGGGTGATCGATACCTTGGTGAAGCCGGCCTCGTGCGCGAGTCGCTCGATCGGCGTGTCGTACCACGGGATCGAATAAGTCTCGTTGTTGGTCCAGGCGTGGGTGCGTTGCAGGACATTCTGAAACGGATCGCCGGGCCGCAAGTGGAATTCGTGACCGGCAAAGATTCCACCGGGCTTGAGGATGCGCGCCGCTTCGGCGAGCAGCGCGGGCGTATGCGCGGGTGGCAACTCGTGCAGCATGAAGTTGAAGAATACGAGATCAAAGTGAGCATCCGGATAGTCGAGTCGCTCGAGATCCTGCTGCGAGAGGAAGAACGTCATGCCCTGCTCGCGGGCGCGCAGATTCGCCACCTTCAGGCAGGGCGCGGAGAGATCGACACCGTGGCACTCGGACTCGGGGTGCTGGCGTTGCCAGGTTACGAGCGCCGCGCCGTGACCGATACCCCAGTCGAGCACGCGCGCATAAGGTCGCTGCGGCAGAGCCTCGAAGAGGATGCGGTAGATGCCGTTGGGGTCGGCATGCGCCGGGACCGTGGTGCGCCGCCCGATTTCATAGGCGAGCCCGGCAAGGGTGTCCCCGGTGACGCCGTCCGTATGCTGATGAAAAGGCACGAAACGAAAATATTCGGGTAGCGGCAGCGCCGGGTTGAGCCGCAGCTGCGCGGACGGGGTCGCAGCCGCCGCCTCATCGAGCGCACGCTCGAGTCGTTCGCGCTCACGCTCCAGCGTGGCGAAGATGCCAAGCGAAGGACGGTGATATTTGAAGCGCTGCAGATTACGGTAAGCCCAGCAATAAAACTGGAACTCGACAAGTTCGTCGAGGATGGCTTCGGTTTCGCGCCAGTCCCGCGGGTCAGGCAAGGCCTGTGATTTTTGCGATGCTTGGTAGGCATCGTGCATCTGCCCAACCAGATCGCCTTCCATGTAATTGCGCGCGGCACGCAGAAAGCCGTGATAACTGCGAAAGTCGCGGCTCTCGCGCACGCCCAGCGGGAGTGCGCCGAGCGGGGGCACGGTAGCGACGTCGGCGTTGCTCGCTGGGTTCATCGAGGCATTCATCGGCGTCACTCCAGGTAGGCGTAGCCGTTGAGTTCGGTTTCGTAGAAGCGCTTGAGTGCCTGGCTTTCGGCGACGGTCATGCGACCTTCGCGGATCGCCCGCTCGCAATCTCGGGCGAGGGCCGGGTAAAGCTCTGCCACATCGTATTCCATGTACTCGAGCACGCGATTGGCGGTGTCGCCCATGACGACTTCGTCGATCCACCATTCGCCATCATCTTCGAGGCGGATGTGCACGACATGCGTATCGCCGAAGAGATTATGCAGGTCGCCGAGGGTCTCCTGATACGCACCCACCAAAAATGCCGCGAGATAATATTCGTCGCCTTCGGTGATGTCGTGCAGCTCAAGGGTTTTTTTGATCTCCCGGTGGCTGACGAAGCGATCGATCTTGCCGTCCGAGTCGCAGGTGATGTCGGCGAGTACGCCGCGCCGGGTCGGACATTCATCGAGGCGATGAATCGGCATGATCGGAAACAACTGGTCGATCGCCCAGCTGTCCGGCAGCGATTGGAACACCGACATATTGCAGAAGTAGATGTCGGAGAGCACGGTCTCGAGATCCTCGAGTTCTTCGGGGATTTCTTCGAGCTTCCGACAGTGATCGCGGATCTTGGCGCAAGTCGCCCAGTAGAGTCTTTCTGCGAGACCACGAAACTCGAGCGACAGGAGCCCGAGATTGAACATCTGCAGACACTGCTCGCGGGCGGTAAGGGCGTCATGCCAGCACTCGACGAGCCGTCGCTCGTTCACTTCGCGATAGGCATCGAGCAGGTCGAGCACCGGTTGCGGCAACGTGCGATCTGCATATTGCTCGTCCTCGCGACCGGTGACGTGGAACTTGTCGAGCGCAGAGGAGCCCAGCGTATTGAAAATCAGCACGCTGTGGTGCGCGGCAATGGCGCGGCCCGATTCGCTGATGATCATCGGGTGGGGAATGCCGCGCGCATGGCACACGCTGGCGACGCGATAGACGACATCGTTGGCATATTCGTCGACGGTGTAGTTCATCGACGACGAAAAATTGGTGCCCGACCCGTCGTAGTCGACGCCGAGTCCGCCGCCGACGTCAATGTATTCGAGACCCGCGCCGAGCAGCTTGAGCTCGGCATAGACATGCGCAAGTTCGTTGATCGCGTCCTTGACGCGGCGAATGTCCTGCAGCTGACTGCCGGGATGGCAATGCACGAGCTTCAGACAATCGAGCATGTCGTGCTGTCGCAGTACCTCCACGGCCTCGAGGATTTCCGTGATGAACAAGCCGAACTTGGACTTCTCGCCGGCGGAGTCGCGCCATCGACCCGAGCCTTCGCTCGCGAGCTTCACGCGAATGCCAATCTGCGGTTTCACGTTCAGCCGCTGCGCATGTTTGATGATCAAGCCAAGTTCGCTGAAATTCTCGACGACCGGCACGATGGACCGCCCGAGCTTGGTGGCGAGCATCGCCGTCTCGATGTAGCTGTCGTCCTTGAAGCCGTTGCAGATGATCAGCCGATCGGGGGAGTTTTCGCTCATGGCCATCACGGCGAGCAGTTCCGGCTTGCTGCCGGCCTCGAGCCCGAAACCGAACTCGGCGCCGTAACGAAACACCTCCTCGACCACGAGGCGTTGCTGGTTCACCTTGATCGGGAATACGGCGGCGTAGCGGTTGCGATAGTCGTTTTCGGCGATGGCGCGAGTGAAAGCCTCGTTCAGCCGTTGCAGACGATGTTTGAGGATGCCGGAAAAGCGCACCACCACCGGCGTCGTCAGCTCGCGCGCCTTGAGCCCCTGCACGACATCAAAAAGATCGATTTCGCGATCCGTGCGCTGTTCCGGACGGACGACTACGTGTCCGGCCTCATTGATGCCGAAATAACCCTGACCCCAAGCCTGAACATGATAGAGCTCGAGCGAGTCGGCGATGCGCCACGGCGGTCCGCGCCGTGTGCCGTTGGAGGTTTCGTTCATGATGCGAAGTTTACGGGCCGCGAGCGACCGGACGTGAGGGGTCGCGAACCCACTCACTCCACGAACCCGGATAGAGCTTGGCGCCGCCTAGCCCTGCATGCGTCATGGCCAGCAGGTTCACGCAGGCGCTGACGCCACTGCCACACATGGCGATCATGTCCTCAGGTTTGCGCCCCGCGAGCGT
>JBILGD010000144.1:0-5613 GCA_044351225.1 Steroidobacteraceae bacterium | reverse complement strand
ACCGCCTGCAGTTCGCGGACGTTTCGCGCCTGCCAGATTGCAAGGTATTGATCGACGATACGCAGACCCTGCGGCGGCAAGGCAAGCGCGAACGCCGTGGTGGCCGTCCACGGAAAAGTCTCGGTTGCGAGCACCGGACCGTAATGGGTCAGGTGCAAAGTGCGCTCGAGGTCGATGACGCCGCTCGCGGTCTTGACCTCGATTGTGATGGGCACTCGCTGCATCGCCACAGACTGACCGTCGAGGAGGTAGCGCGTTGGATCCTGCGGATCCAAGGTCAGTTCAAAATAACCAAAGCGCCTCGCGGTCGATACTGTATGGGTCCACGCGATGTGTGCCGTGTGTCCGATGCCGACGAGCGGTGTGTTGATGAGTCCCGCTCCGACGACATTGAGCTTGTCGGGAATCATGAGGTGCATGCGGTAGAAGCGATTGATGCCGTCCCACGGATAGTGTGGATTGGCGAGTAGCGCGCCACGGCCTCCCGCGGTGGCAAGTTTGCCTAGGCCGTAGGCGTTGGAGCCGAGTTGCTGTGGGTCGGGCAGCGGGTCGTCGGCGATCGGCAAGCGCAAGGTCGTCAGCGGTGTCGAGCGGTTTGCCTGCGGTGGCGATGCGTTGACGATTCCGGCCATTTGGAATGGCATCTGCCCCACGAGGATGCTTCGCCAATAATCGTTGATCTCGAGAGGTCTCACCCACGCGGCGCCTCGACAACGGGGGTCGGGCAGTCGGTCGACCCCCGTGTCACGCAGGTAGCGGTTTACCCCGAACACGAAGCCCCGCAGCAAGTCGCGCGCTTCGGGCGAGGGGGTATCGAGTGAGTCCACGGGTCCTGCCAAGAGCGGCTCCAGTCGATCTGCATGGCCGACCAGCTGGTAATAGAGGTCGCTTTTGACGTTGGCATCGGCTTCCCCGGCGCCAAGATATTTCGCCCGTTCACCGCGCACGGTCAGCATGCGCTCCATGAGCTCGCAAAGATTATCCTCGGCACTGGCGTAACCGATGCCATAGCCGAGTCCGGCGTAGTCGCTGGCCGTGATGTGCGGCACGCCGTAGGCCGTGCGTCGAATCTCGGCCCGCAAGCCATTGGCGGCCAGCGCCGTGCCGAGACCAAGCTGCAGCGCCAGACTGCCGATGATGGCGCAAGTGAAAACTTTGCCGGCGCGATTCATGCTCAGTGTCCTTGTGAGGGTTCGGAGGCTCTTCAGGGGTCAGAGGTTCCAGGCAATCAGCGCCACGACGGCCAACACGGTCGCGGCCATGAGTCGCACAGCGATGAACGAGAAGATCGTGCGAATCGGGAAAACGTGAGTGGTTTCGATGGCCGCCCATTTGTGGACCATGATCTGCTTGCCGGCGACCGCCGACGCGGTGCGGATGAAATCGCGGCGACTGCGATAGCGGATCAGCGCCACCATGTCCCAATGTTCGGTGTTCGCCGCTTCAATGAACGAGCCGCTGCGTCTTGCGATCAACACCGGTACGTTGCCATAGCGCAGTAGCCATGGAAAAAAAGCGCGGGCATAGCGTCGATCGGCAGCGATCGCACTATCGCCTAAGTTCATCCCGGGAGGATAGGCCGCCTTGTCGCGATAGTGGATGAGGTTGAGCATCAGGAACTCGTGCCCATCGTCCTCTGCGAGCAATCTCTCGAGTGCGGCATAAAGATCGGGATCGTCTTGGTCGAGACCGTGTCGCCTCATGAGCTCGAGGAACGCCTGCACTTCCGCCGCCGACAAGGGCCGCGTTCGACCTCCGTACCAAAGCAGAAAAACCGCATACAGACCGATCAGCGCAAGCAACCAGGCCATGTCGGGATCGAGGCTCATCGTCGAGTCGCCATGATGAACTCATGAATTTTTTGAGCGAGTTCATCGCCCTTGTCTTCCTGCAAAAAATGCCCGGCACCACGGATCAGGGTGTGTGGTTGACCGGCGGCGCCCGGCACCCGTTTCTGAAAGATCCGTTCGCCACCGCGAGTAATCGGGTCGCGGGTGCTGAAGAGCGTCAGGAAGGGTTTGTGCCAGCTGTCGAGTACGCGCCACGCTTCCTCGTTGGCAATACGCTCAGGATCGTTCGGCGTCGTGGGCACGAAGCGCGGGAAGAGCCGCGCCGCGAGACGATGACGCCGCGTCGGAAACGGCGCGTCATAGGCGGCAATCTCCGCTGGCGAGAGTCCTTTGGCGCAGCCGCTCGCGACGATGCGACCTATCGGAAACCACGGACTCCAGCGCGCAAAAGCGCGCCAGAGCTTGAACGCCGGCGGGACGCTGCCGTGCGCGCCAGTCGGCAAGCCGCCATTGGCGAGCACCGCGCGGGCGAAGCGCTCGGGAGCCTGCGTCAGCATGCGCAGACCGATGAGCGAACCCCAGTCCTGACAAAAGAGCGTGATCTCGCGCAGGTCCATCGCCGTGAGCCACGCATTCATCCAAGACACGTGATTGCGATACGAGTAGTCCGCAGGTTGTGACGGTTTGTCCGAGCGCCCGAAGCCCACAAGATCGGGCGCGATCACGCGGTGTCCGGCCGCGACGAGCGGTGGAATCATCTTGCGGTAGAGATATGACCAGGTGGGCTCGCCATGCAGCAACAATACCGGTGCAGCCTCGCGAGGGCCTTCATCCACGCAGGCGATGCGCAGACTGCCAACCGACGTGTAGTGCACGGGATACGGGAAATCGCGGAGACCTGCGAAACAGTGCTCGGGCGTCCGCAGGACGCTCTCGGTATGAATCGCCGGCAATGCCGAGTCGTTCAAAGAAAAACGTCTCCGCCGTTCGGACTCAGGCACTGACCCTGATAGTGGCGACCCGCCGCGCTCGCCAGAAAGACGTAGCTCGGTGCGATGTCATCGACCTCGGCGATGCGGCCCAGCGGGATCGCCTGACGAATCTCCTCGAGGAGGGCGGGCGGCACGTCGGCCAGGATCGGCGTGTACGTGGCGCCGGGAGCTATGCAATTGATGGTGATGTCGCGGGCGCCAATCTCGAGCGCCACCGATCGCGTGAACGAGAGAATGCCGCCTTTGGCGGCCGTGTAGGCCGTGAAGCCGGGCGCGCCCTTGTAGGCGAGTTGCGAGGCCGTGTTGATGATGCGGCCATGACCGCGCGCATACATGTGCGGCAGTACGGCGCGCGTCATCAAAAACGTGCCGCGCAGGTGCACGGCAATCACGCGATCCCATGCGTCCACCGGCATTTCGTGAGCGGCACCGGCTATGGCGATACCGGCGTTGTTGACCAGAATGTGCAGACCGTTGAACTCGGCGAGGGTCGCGGCGACCATCGCCTCGACCTGCGCCGGATCACTGACATCGGCGCGCAAGACGAGTGCGCGCCGGCCGAGCGCCCGTACATCGCGCGCGACGTCTTCGGCGGCCTCGCGCTCGTTATCGCTCGGGTGATTGACGATGACATCTGCACCGGCCGCCGCCATGGCGAGCGCTACGCCACGACCTATGCCGGAGGAGCTGCCGGTAATGAGTGCGACGCGATCTTGCAGAATCACGTGCTAATCCCTGATTTGGATCAGCTTGCCCGCTTCGGTCACGAGGTACAGCCAACCATCCGGTCCTTCGACAACATCGCGAATGCGTCCGCCGAGATCACCAAACAGCCGCTCGCGGCTTGCCTCGGTATTACCGTCGAGGCGCACGCGCCAGAGTGCCGTGCCGACGAGCGCACCAATGAAAACGTCACCTTTCCACTGCGGGAAGCGCCGTCCTGAGTAGAAGATCATTCCGGAAGGTCCGATCGACACGGGGACCCACGTACTGACAGGCTCTTCAAAACGCGGCGCGTGCGCTCCGCCGCCGATGCGGCAGGCCTCTCCCTTCGGTGCGCCGTAAGGACACCCGTAGCTCACAATCGGCCAGCCATAGTTGCGACCGGGCAGGACCCGATTGAGTTCGTCCCCGCCCTGGGGGCCGTGTTCGACCACCCATAGCTCCGTGGTGCCCGGCCGCAGCGCCGCGCTTTGCGGATTGCGGTGACCAAGACTCCAGATTTCCGGGTGCGTTTTGCTCACGCCCGGGTTGCCGGCCGGCACGCTGCCATCACGGTTGATACGGATAACCTTGCCGAGCGTGCCGTCGAGGTCCTGAGCCGGATTCAGTTTCTGTCGTTCACCGAGCGTCACGTACATCGTTTCGTCCGGCAGGAAAACGATGCGGGCACCAAAGTGACCCGCGCCCGTCACCTTGGGCGATTGACGGTAGATGATCTGCAGGTCGGTGAGGGTGTTGTCGCGCAGTCGTGCGCGGGCAATGGCCGTGCCCGCCTTGTCGGCATCGGCGCCGGTGCCTGCCTCGGAATAGGCCCAGTAGACCCAAGGGTCGCGTGCAAAGTCCGGATCGATCGCCAGGCCGAGCAGGCCACCTTGCCCGCGTGCGACGACCGGTGTGGGCACGGTCAGCGTCGTCTCGAGCCGTCGTCCGTCAGCGCTCAGTACGGCGATAGAGCCGCGTTTCTGGGTGATGAGCATTCGCCCATCCGGCAGGAACGCGATACCCCAGGGGCTCTCGAGGCGCTCATTGAGCACTACGGCTCGCGGGACGGGAGTCGACGCAGAGGCTGTGGCGAGCAGCATCAAGCCAATAATCAAAGCAGTGACGTGACGCATGGGAACTCCGTGAAGCGAACCTCGGGCGATGGTAGCGAAAGCGCCGGCGCCTTGCTTAATGGCGCAGACGGTTTACTGACGCAGACTGATGAAGGCGAGCCCGGTCGTTCTCTCGATTTGTTCGACCGGCACTCGATAATCCACCGGATCACTCGAGGTCGGTGGCGAATTGGGATACACGAAGCCTACCGCCTCGCGTCGAAAGGGATCGAAAACGATTTTGTAGAAGGCGAGGGGAACGCGCACCGGTGAACGGCCAATCACGGCGTCCTGCGTGCCGAATACCGGTCCGGTGATCACCACGAGATCGGTGCGCTCGAGAACCCAGTTGCGGATATCCGCTTCGAGTCTCGCCCATGCGCCCCGATTGAGTGTCGGATTCTGCGGCGCAATGTTCGACAGGTAGAAACTTTCGACCATGGCCTGGTTGCTCCAGGTCAGGTTGCCGGCCGCAGCCATATGCCCTCGATCGAATCCGGAGCCCACGTAATCCTCAAGCTCTGCGCGACGACCCGGGGACAGATCCGGGTCGGCACGAAAATTATCGGTGCGTTCCACGCCGCCGTTGAGCGAAGCGAGTCCGAGTCGCTCGATCACCCAGGCGGGCGTGCGTGTCGTCGGATCATGACCGACGGCGAATCCGGTTCGACAAAGAAAATCCACCGCCAGCGAAGGCGAGCCATATTCCAGAAACGGCGGACAGTTTCGATCGGCCGAAAACTGTTGTGGTCGCGCCGATAAAGTCAGGGCGACGAAACCGTTTGTCGCCGGCGGCGGCGAATGGGTGGAGACTACTGTCGGAGTGCTGCTCGCCCCGCCACCCGAACTCGAGGCGGTCGCCTGGTCCTGAATCGAGGCGCTGCCTCCGGAGCAGGCGGCCAACAGGCCTGCGAGCACCCATACCGTCAAGCCTCTGGGAAAGTTGTGCACGCGCATACCGCGACAGGCGGATCTCCGCAGCCCGAGAATGCGGCGAGATTACGCGATTTTAGT
>JBILGD010000054.1:0-16913 GCA_044351225.1 Steroidobacteraceae bacterium | reverse complement strand
AGACGTTGCTTGGTGTCGTCCGCGACCGCACCGCCCGGGTGCAGCACGTTCATCATCACGAGCCCGAGTACGCAGGCGACCGACATGTTGAGAAAAAACAGCGTGAAGGTACGCACCGAGAGCGGCCCGAGCTTGGTGAGCTCGCCGAGTTGCGTGACGCCGGCCGCCAGTGACGCGAACACCAGCGGCATCACCACAAAGAACAGCATGCGCAGGAATATTTGACCGAGCGGATCGAATACCTGCGTGGAAACCGCTCGCGCACCCTCAAGCAGCGCCGGGAAAGGCCCCCCGAGCACCAGCGTCAACGCACCCGCTGCGGCCCCGATCAGGAGGCCGAGCAGGATGCGATTGGCGAGTTTGGTATCAGTCTCCGCCATGCCGCGCGCAGATCAACTGCGCGACTTCGCGAGCGGGCTCTTCCAGAAACCGTAAGCGAAGTAGATCACGAGACCCGCGAGTGACCAGTAGAGGAAGGTCAGCTGGGTCGAGGGCGGCAGCGAGAAGAACAGGAAGCCGCAGCCGAACAGTGACAGCGGTCCGACCAACCACACCGCCGGCGTCTTGAAGGGCCGCGGTCGGTTGGGCTCGCGTACGCGCAGTACGAGCACACCGATCGACACCGCAAGGAAGGCGAACAGCGTACCGCTATTGGCGATATCGGCCAGCACGCCGACCGGGAAGAACGAAGCGAACGCCGTGACCGCAGCACCCGTGATCAAGGTGACGACGTACGGCGTGTTGTACTTCGGATGGACCTTGGTGAGCTTGTCGCCTGCGGGCAGCAAGCCGTCACGCGCCATGACAAAGAAAATACGCGTCTGCCCGAAGAGCATCATGAGGATGACCGAGGGCAAGGCGAGAAAGGCCGCAAGACCCATCAACTGCGAAACCTTGTCCCAGCCGAGCAGATCGAGCACGAAGGCGAGCGGCTCGCCGCTGCAGGCCACGGCCTGGGCGTTTTGCGGTTGCGCGCAAATCGCTGCGAACTCGGCGCTGCCCGGCGGCACGGCGACTCCCGCCGCATTGAGCACCGGTTGCGCGCCTACCGAACCGATCACGCCGGCGGCGACCACGAGATAGAACACCGTGCACACCGCAAGGCTGCCGATGAGTCCGATGGGGATATTGCGCTGCGGATTGGTGGTTTCTTCGGCCGCCGTCGAGACGGCATCGAAGCCGACGTAGGCAAAGAAAATCGATGCGGCGGCGCCGGCGATACCGAGACCGGTGGCATCCCAGAAACCGTTGGGCGCGAACGGCTCGAAGTTGTCGCCCGAAATCATGGGGATGGCGAGCGCCACAAAAACCGTGAGGGCCGCGACCTTGATCGCGACCAGAAACGCGTTGACGGTCGCGCTCTCGCGCGTGCCGAGCATCAGCAGCGAAGTGACGAGTATCGCAATCACCGCCGCAGGCACGTTCATGATGCCACCGGCGTAGGGGCCCTTGGTGAAGGCGTCGGGGATGTCGATACCGACACTGCGTTCCATGAGTCCGACAAAATAATTGGACCACCCGACCGACACTGCGCTCGCGGCGACCGCATATTCGAGCACGAGCGCCCAACCGACGACCCAGGCGATCGCCTCGCCCATCACGGCGTAGGAGTACGTGTAGGCGGACCCGGACACCGGGACCATCGAGGCGAGTTCTGCGTAGCAGAGCGCGGCGACGGCACAGACAAAACCGGCGATGACGAAGGAGAGCATCATGCCCGGGCCGGCTTTCTGCGCAGCCTCGGCCGTGAGCACGAAAATACCGGTGCCGATAATGGCGCCGACACCCATCATGGTGAGCTGGAAGGCCCCGAGGGAGCGTTTGAGGCTCCTGCGCTCGGCATTGGCCAGAATGTCGTCGAGCGGCTTGATGCGCCAGTTCATTCGTCAGTCCCCCCTCGGGATGTTGCGCCCGATTGTAGGGGGGCGAGCGGCCCGACCGCTACTGCCGCGTGCGCCAGCTGGCGCCGCGGAGCCTTGTGCTCAGGGCATGTCGTCGATGGCGAGCTTCTTGCGCGTGGGGAAAAGGCTCTCGGCGGTGAGACCGCAGTCGAGCGCGACCGCCGCAGCGATGTAGACCGATGAGTAGGTACCGACCAGGATGCCGACCACCAACGCCACCGAGAAGCCTTGCAGCACGGGCCCACCCAGCAACAGCAACACGGTGACCACGATTAGCGTCGTCAAGCTAGTCATGATCGTTCGCGATAGTGTCTGGTTGACCGACTGGTTGAGCACCTCGAAGGGTGCCATGCGCTTATTGGTCTCGAAGCGCTCGCGGATGCGATCGAACACCACCACGGTGTCGTTGAGCGAATAGCCGATCACGGCGAGCAAAGCCGCCACCACCGAGAGGTCGAACGCCACGCCCGTGATGGCAAAGAAACCGAGCACGATGATCGGGTCGTGGATCGCCGCGATGATCGCCCCCGCCGACAGCTGCCAAGCGTGGAAGCGAATGAAGACATACATGAAGATCAGCACCAGCGTGGTCAGCAGCGAAACCACGGCAGCGTTGCGCAACTCGGCACCCACCTGCGGGCCTACCACTTCGAGTCGGCTGACGATGACGTCCGCATCCACCGACTGCAGCACAGCTTCGATTCTTTCGCGGATGGCATCGGGGCTTTCGCCTTCCGGAGGCGGCAAACGAATGGCCACATCGCGCGAGGAACCGAAGTTCTGTACCTGCACGTCCTTGAATCCCACCCGCTCGAGGCTGGTACGGAGAACGTCAGGCTTGGCCTCATCGGTGAACTTGGCCTCGACGGTGATGCCGCCGGTGAAATCGATGCCGAGGTTCAAGCCCTTGGTGAACAGCGCCACGAGCGATATCGAGAACAGCAGCAGCGTCACCACGTAGGACACCTTGCGCGCCTGCATGAAGGCGATGCGGGTGTTGCTCTTGAAGAATTCCATGACCGTGAACTCCTGGTCGCCTCAGATGGCGAGCTTCGCGGGGCGGCGAGCACCACCGTACATCAGCGTGAGCAGGGCGCGACTGCCGAGCAACGAGGTGAACATCGAGGTGAGGATGCCGAGCGAGAGGACCACGGCGAAACCGCGGATCGGCCCGGTGCCGAAAGCCCAGAGCACGATACCGGCGATGAGCGTGGTGATGTTCGAGTCGGCAATGGCCGAGAACGCTTTCTCGAAACCTTTGGCGATGGCGGTCTGCGGCGTCACGCCATTGCGGATCTCTTCGCGGATACGCTCGTAGATCAGCACGTTGGCGTCGACCGCCATGCCGACCGTCAGAACGATGCCGGCAATACCGGGCAGCGATAGCGCCGCCTTGAAGACCGTGAGCAGCGCGGCGAGCAAGACCACGTTAGCGAGCAGCACGATGTTCGCCACGATGCCGAACACGCGGTAGTAGGCGAGCATGAACACAAACAGCAACGCCATGCCGAGCATCAGCGCATTCACGCCTTTTTCGATGTTTTCTTTGCCGAGGCCGGGACCGACGACGCGCTCTTCGATGACGAAGATCGGCGCCGCCAGCGCACCAGCGCGCAGCAACAAGGCCAACTCGCGCGCCTCGTTATTGCCAAGACCCGTGATCTGGAAGTTGTTGGAGAAGATGCCCTGAATGGTCGCCGTATTGATGACCTTCTCTTCCTTGATGTCGCGCTGGACCTTCTGGCCGCCGATCTCGACTTCTTCGCGCCGCTGCTCGATGAAGACCACCGCCATCGGCTTGCCAAGATTGGCGCGGGTGGTGCGCAGCATCTCCTCGCCGCCACTCGCATCGAGCTTGACCGAAACGCCGGGCCCCTGCTCGGTTGCGGCCGTGGTCGCATCGACCAGCTGATCGCCGGTGACGATGATGTCGCGCTTCAGCAGCACGGGCTGCCCGTCGCGAGTGTCGTAGAGTTTTGACCCGAAGGGCGCGCGACCGCGCTGCACGGCTTCAGAGACGCTGTTCTGGATGTCGACGAGACGAAACTCGAGCGTCGCCACCTTGCCGAGAATATCTTTGACCTCGGCCGAGTTCTGCACACCGGGGAGCTGCACGGCGATGCGATCGACGCCCTGTCGCTGCACCACGGGCTCGGAAACACCGAGCTCGTTGACGCGGTTGCGGATGGTGGTGAGATTCTGCGAGATCGCGTAATCCTGACGCTCCTTGACCTGTGCCGGGGTCAGCACCACCTGCAGGGCGCGGCCCGACGCGGTCGCCACCGGCGCCACGGTCAGGTCGGGTAGCACCTTGCGCACCGCTTCGCGCGCGGCATCCTCGGCCGTGCTGCCCTCTGGCAGCAGAATACGCAGACCGTTGGGCTTGACCGAGTCCTCGGCGACGCGCGCCACATCGACGAACACGACGTTGGCTTGGCTCAGCGCACGGCGCAGATCCTGCTCGTAGACCTCGAGCAACTGCTCGACCGCGCCGTCGACATTGACCTGATAAAGCAGATAGAGCCCGCCGCGCAGATCGAGACCGAGCGGCATCGGCCGCAAGCCGACGTTGCGCAGCCAATCCGGCGCCCGCGAGGCGAAGGACAAGGCCGTCACATAGTCGCGTGCGAAGTTTTCATTGACGAGATCGCGCGCCTTGAGCTGCTCCGGCACCTCGGCGAAATGCAGCATCAAACGCCCGTTGTCGACGTAACTGCGTGAAAAACTCACGCCTTTGCCGCGCAGGTAATCCTCGACTGCCCGTTGTCCCTCAGCCTCGACAGCGGCGCGATCCTTGCGCGCCACCTGCAGAGCCGCGTCCTCGCCGAACACGTTCGGCAAGGCGAACACCGCGGCGAGCACGAGGACCACCGCGACGAGGATGTATTTCCAACGGGCAAACTCGAGCATGGATCAGCCCTTCAGCGTGCCCTTGGGCACCAGTGAACTCACCTGAAACTTCTGCACCTTGATGCGGACGCCCTCGGCGATTTCAAGGGCGACGAAGCCCTCCTGCACCTCGACCACCTTGCCGACGATGCCGCCGGCGGTGACCACTTCGTCCCCGGAGGAGAGCTTGCCGAGCATGGCTGCGTGCTCCTTGGCTTTCTTTTGCTGCGGGCGGATCAGCAGGAAATAAAAGATCACGATGAAGAGCACCATCATCAGGAGCGGTGCGAGCTGGCCGCCCGGGGCAGCACCACCGGCCTGTGCATAGGCTTCGGGGATTAGTCCGTTCATGGATCGGTCCTCGAGGAAAAAGGCCGCGGATTATGCCACAGGCTCCGGTTCGGGCGCGGCGCCTCCCCCGGGCGCCGGCGAGCTTTGCCGCCGGGCCAGAAACTCGCGGGCAAAGGTCTGCAATTGCCCCGCCTCGATGGCCGCCCGCAGGCGCCGCATCAGCTCGAGATAAAAATGCAGGTTATGGATGGTGTTCAGGCGCGAGCCCAGAATCTCGTTGCAGCGATCAAGGTGCCGCAAGTACGCGCGGGAATAATGGCGGCAGGTATAGCAGGCGCACTCCGGGTCGATCGGCGCAGAGTCCGACTGGTGAATGGCGTTGCGGATGTTGATCACGCCGGTCGAGGTGAACAGGTGCCCGTTGCGCGCATGGCGCGTCGGCATCACGCAATCGAACATGTCGATACCACGCAATACGGCGGCGACGATATCTTCCGGCCGGCCGACCCCCATCAGATAACGCGGTCGATCTTTGGGCATGTGCGGCACGAGTTCTTCGAGCACCCGCAGCCGCTCGGGCTCGGGCTCGCCGACCGCGAGCCCGCCGACCGCAAGCCCCGGCAGATCGAGCTCGAGGAGTGACTCGAGCGAAGCTCGTCGCAGATCACCGTACATGCCGCCCTGCACGATGCCAAACAAGTCGCCGGGCGCGGCGTCGCGATCGTCTTCGCGGTAATAGTGCGCCACGCAGCGGCGTGCCCAGCGCATCGAGCGCTGCATCGAGGCTTCGGCCTGTGCATGGGTCGCGGGCCAGGCGGTGCAATCATCGAACATCATCGCGATGTCGGAGCCGAGCGCGCGCTGCACGTCCATCGAATCTTCGGGCCAGAGCCGCACCTCGCTGCCGTCGATCGGTGAACGGAACTTCACGCCCTCCTCGCTGATCTTGCGCAGCTTGGCGAGACTGAACACCTGAAAGCCGCCCGAATCGGTGAGGATGGGGCGCGACCAGTGCATGAAGCGGTGCAGCCCGCCGAGGCTGCGCACGACCTCGGCGCCCGGGCGCAGCATCAAATGAAACGTGTTGCCAAGGACGATCTCGGCGCCGAGCCCCTCGAGTTCCTCGGGCGTCATGGCCTTGACCGTGCCGTAGGTGCCCACTGGCATGAACGCCGGCGTCTCAATGCTGCCGTGCCGGGCATGCACTCGACCGCGTCTTGCGGCGCCATCGGTGGCCAGACATTCGAACCGCAGCGTCATGCCGTCCTCGCCGTGATGAACATGGCATCACCGTAACTGAAAAATCGATAACGCGCGGCCACCGCGTGCGCGTAAGCCGCGAGCATGGTGTCGCGCCCGGCGAATGCACTCACCAGCATCAGCAAGGTCGAGCGCGGCAAATGGAAGTTGGTGATGAGCGCATCGACTTCACGCCAAAGAAATCCGGGGCGAATGAAGATCCGGGTCTCGCCGCGCCACGGCACGAGCGGCGCGGTGCCGTTGAGTGAGTCGCCCGTCGCTGCGAGCGCGGCGGATTCGAGGGCGCGGACGACGGTGGTACCGACGGCGATCACTCGCCCCCCGCGCGCCCGGGCTGCAGCGATGGCGGTGCAGGCTGCGACCGGGACTTCAGCCCATTCGGCATGCATCACGTGATCCTCGATACGTTCGCTGCGCAGCGGCTGAAAAGTCCCGGCGCCGACATGCAAGGTGAGCGTGGTGCGCGCCACGCCTTGCGCCTCGAGCGCCTGCAGCAACGCCGCATCGAAATGCAGGCTCGCGGTCGGTGCAGCGACCGCGCCCGGCACCCGCGCAAGCACGCTCTGATAACGCTCCGCATCGGCCGCATCGGCCGCGCGCTCGATGTAGGGCGGCAGCGGGATCGCGCCGTGCGCAGTGAAGAACTCGATGGCTGGCTGCGGCAACAGCACGCGAAAGAGATCCTCCTCACGCCCCTCGACCACGAGGTCGCCACCCGCGGTGTGCACGATCTGGCCGGGGCGCAGTGGTTTGCTCGCCCGCATGTGCAGCAGCGCAAGGCGGCCCGGCAGCGGTCGCTCCAGCAGCATCTCCACAGCGCCGCCGCTCGGCTTGCGGCCGTGCAGTCGCGCGGGGATGACGCGCGTGTCGTTGAACACGAGCAGATCGCCCGGGCAGAGCAGCTCCAGCAGGTCGCGCATGCCGGCATCGCGCAACGCCGCTTGCCGAGCGCGTTGCGCCTCTGGCCGCGGATCTACCACGAGCAATCGGGAGGCCGTGCGATCGATCAGCGGCCGCTGCGCGATCAGTTCGGGGGGCAGGTCGAAATCGAAGTCGGAGGCTTGCACGGGGCGCATGGTAGGCAAGCTGGCGGCGCGTTTCACGTATACTGCCGTTCTTTTCCAATGCCGGGATGGCGGAACTGGTAGACGCGCCGGACTCAAAATCCGGTTCTGGCGACAGAGTGTGGGTTCGATTCCCTCTCCCGGCACCATCACGCTCCGCATGAACTATTGCAGCAATTGTGGCACCGCGGTGGTGGTGCGCGTCCCCGATGGCGAGCATCTGCCGCGCCACGTGTGCCCGTCCTGTCACACAGTCCACTACCAAAACCCGAAACTCGTGGTCGGCTGCATCCCCGAGGATCCGACCGGCAAGATCCTGCTGTGTCGCCGCGCCATCGAGCCGCGACTCGGCTACTGGACCTTCCCGGCGGGCTTCATGGAAAACAACGAGACGCTGCAGCAGGCCGCCGCACGCGAGTCCTACGAAGAAGCGCTTGCTGATGTCGAGATCGGTTCCTTGCTCGCCATCGTGCATATCCTGCACGCGCAACAAGTCCACGTTTTTTTTCGCGCGACGCTGCGGTCGCCGCAGTTCGGTGTCGGCATAGAAAGTCTCGAATCGAAGCTGGTCGAAGAGCAGGACGTGCCCTGGGACGAGATCGCCTTCCCAAGTACCGAATTCGCGCTACGGCGGTATTTCGAGGATCGTCGCGCCGGGCGGCAGAACCACTACTTCACCGAGTTCGATCGCCGCACCGCGGCACTCGGCATGTCAACGGGCGGTCAACCGCCGCCCTGACTCTGGCAGAGCCACGGCCTGCCGCCGTACACTTCGTGCCACCATTTTTTCGGGGTGTTTTCTCCGGGGTAGCGCATGACTTTTGTCGTCACCGAAAACTGCATCAAGTGCAAATACATGGACTGCGTCGAGGTCTGCCCCGTCGACTGTTTCCATGAAGGCCCGAATTTCCTCGTCATCGACCCCGACGAGTGCATCGACTGCACGCTGTGCGAGCCGGAGTGTCCGGTCGAGGCGATTTACTCGGAGGACGAGGTCCCGGCCGATCAGCAGCAGTTCAAGGCGCTGAACGCCGAACTCGCCCGCAAGTGGCCGGTGATCACCGAAAAAGGCGAGCCGCCTGCGGACGCCAAAGACTGGGAAGGCAAGCCGGGCAAGTTCAACCTGCTGGAGCGTTGAGCCGCCGCGCAGCGCAACGATTTATGGCGCAGCGCTGTTTATGGCGCAGCGCACTTTATGGCGCTGGGCGGTGCGCTGTCAGCTCTTGGTTTCGAGTCGCTTGAGCAGCATGTCGGGCGGTAGGTAGCCCGGCAGCAAATCACCCGTCGGGGTGATGATCGCGGGCGTACCGCGCAGCCCGACTTCCTGACCCAGCTCGTAATCTTTGGCGACCGGCGTCGTCGCGCACTTCGGTGCGCTGATGTTCTCGCCGCGCTTGGCGCGCGTCATCGCCTCCTGGCGATTCGCCGAACACCACACCGCCACGGCCTTGTCCCAACCGGCACTATCCGGACCTTCGCGAGGATAGAAGAGATAGCGCACGCGAATGCCGAGCTGATTGTAGCGGCTCATCTCGCCGTGCAACTTGCGGCAGTAGCCGCAATCGATATCGGTAAAGACGGTGACCGTGTGCTTCGCGTCGCGCGGCCCGAAGCTCACCATCTGGTTCTCGGGAATCTTGTTGATGAGATCGAGGCGCACATCGCGACGGCGCTTTTCGCTGAGGTTGGTTTCGCTGGCGATCTCGTAAAGATCACCGGCGATGGCGAACTTGCCGTCGGCGCTGAGATAGAGGATGTCGGCGCCGCGTGCGTATTCATAGATGCCGGGCAGCGGCGAGGCACGAAACTCCTCGGGCTTGCTGCCGGGTAGTTTCTTGGAGAGCTCGATGCGCGGATCGACGGTCGAGCCTGCAGCCGGTGCAGCCGCGGGACGCTGCTGCGCCGAACCGGCGAGCGGCAGGGCCACGAGCACGAGCAGCAGGGTGTGCAGCGAAAAACGGGTGAGTCGCTTCATGCCGGCAGTTTAGCAGAGTGATCGGCGGCGACCGTGCTCGCCCGCGCGCACTGCATCACACACTCGCTCAGCCGCGCGGATGATGGGTCGCGTGCAGACTCTTCAGGCGTTCGCGGGCCACATGGGTGTAGATCTGCGTGGTCGACAAATCACTGTGCCCGAGCAACATCTGCACGACACGCAGATCCGCGCCGTGGTTCAAGAGGTGCGTGGCAAAGGCATGCCGCAGCGTGTGTGGCGAGAGCGGCTTGTCGATACCGGCCACGCGTGCATGCCGCTTGATGAGATTCCAGAACGCCTGTCGGGTCATGCCCTCGCCGCGCCGCGTCGGAAAGAGCTCATCGGTCTGCCGCGCGCCGAGGATTTCGCGGCGCGCACCCGCCTCGAAACGCTGCAGCCAATCGAGAGCCTCGGCGCCGAGCGGCACCAGCCGCTCGCGCCCGCCCTTGCCGGTTACGCGCAGCACGCCTTGATTGAGATTCACTTGGGTGTGGCGCAAGGCCACGAGTTCGGAGACACGCAAGCCAGTCGCATAGAGCAGCTCGAGCATGGCGCGATCACGAAAGCCGAGCGGATCGTCGATGCGCGGCGCAGCGAGCAAGCGCTCGACGTCGCTCTCGCTCAGTGACTTCGGCAAGGCGCGACCGAGTCGTGGCATGGCCACCTCGGCCGTCGGATCATCGCGCCGCACGCCATCGCGCAGTTGTTGCCGGAAAAAACGCCGAAACGCCGACAACTGCCGCGCGGTCGAACGTGGCCGCGCCCCTGCCGCGACCCGCGCCGCCACGTACTCGAGAAGATCGGCACGGGTCGCGCCGGTCAGGCTGCCGCCTCGCTTGTTCAACCAGTGTTGCAAGGCTTCGAGGTCAGCGCGATAGGCCGCCAAGGTATTGGCCGCGAGGCCGCGCTCCATCCAGATCACATCGAGAAATCGCAAAATCGCCGGGTCGAGCAAGTGGGTCGCCTCCAGAACCTCGTCGCAATCTCGCGCATGAGCCGCGGTAGACTTCGAGACTTGGTCCCGAAGGATACCGCGCCCCAGACCGGTACTTGATGATGTCGAGCCCCCCGTCACCCTCGCAGCCCGTCGCTCGCCTCGCTGCGCACCGCGAATCCGCGCTCGCGCTCTGCGGCCGCGTGCTCTATGGCAGCTACGCCTGGCTGGTATTCGTGGTGATCGCACTCGTCACCTTGCTGCTCCTCTTGATCATTCCGGGTATGGATCGGCGTCGCCATATCGCCGGCGTCGCCTCGCGCTGGATACTCAAGATGACCTTCATCAGGCTGGTGGTCTCGGGCATCGAGCACCTGCCGACAGGTCAGTGCGTGGTCGCCGCCAATCACGCGAGTTACATCGATGCGCTCATCATCAAGGCGGTACTGCCCGAGCACTACGCCTATGTGGTGAAGCGTGAGATGGCCTCCGTGCCGCTCGCGGGGCTGCTGCTACGCCGGCTCGGGACGGAGTTCGTCGAGCGATTCAACCGACACAAGGGCTCGCTCGATGCACGGCGCGTGCTACGTACGGCGAGCAGCGGTCAATCGCTGCTGTTTTTTCCGGAAGGCACCTTCGTCGGCGAGCCCGGGCTCCTCAAATTCCACAGCGGTGCGTTCAAGAGTGCCGCCCTCGCTCGCTGTCCCGTCTTGCCCTGCGTGATCCGCGGTACGCGCGCCATCCTGCCGAGCCCGCGATTCTTTCCGCGCCCCGGCGTGGTGGAAGTGGAGTTACTGCCGACCATTTCACCACCGAGCGACGCCGAGGCCGAAGAGGCCGCAAGAGGGCTGCGCGAGGCGACACGTGAGGCGATTCTCGCGAGACTCGGCGAACCCGACCGAGGACATTGAGGGCCGGTCATCAGCGGTCGGTTTCGAATAAACTCACAGGCTTCGCCCAAGCCTGCGAACACGGAATTCCCATGACCGATCAGCCCCTGTCCGATCAGATCGTCCTGCTCTCTGCCCGCCGTACGCCGATTGGCGCATTCCAGGGGGTGCTCTCCCCGGCCACGGCGCCACAGCTTGGCGCTGCCGCCCTCGCGGCCGCCATCGAGTCGGCGGGTGTCGCGGCGGCCGACGTCGAGGAAGTGATCATGGGCTGTGTGCTGCCCGCGGGTCTCGGTCAAGCACCGGCGCGTCAGGCGGCTCTGGGTGCCGGCATCCCGCAAGCGGTGCCGACCACCACGGTCAACAAAATGTGCGGCTCCGGCATGAAAGCCATCATGATGGCGATCGACCAGCTGCGCGCAGGCGAGGCGGCGCTGGTGGCTGCGGGTGGCCTCGAGTCCATGACCAATGCGCCCTATCTTTTGCCGAAGGCGCGCGGCGGCTATCGCATGGGCCATGGCGAAGTGCTCGATCACATGTTCACCGACGGCCTGCAGAGCCCCTGGGATGGCCAGATGATGGGCGCGTTTGCCGAGAACACGGCGGGGCGCTACGGCTTCACCCGCGCCGCGCAGGACGAGTTCGCTACGCTCTCGGTACGACGTGCGCTGGCAGCAGTCGAGAACGGCGCCTTCCTCGCCGAGCTCACCCCGGTCACCGTCAAAGGTCGCAAGGGTGAAACGCGCATCGAGCGCGACGAGACACCGTTCAACTGCGATATTGCAAAGATTTCCCAACTGAAGCCCGCCTTCCGCAAGGACGGCACGGTGACCGCCGCGAGTTCCTCATCGATCGCCGATGGCGCTGCGGCTGCATTACTGGCCACGCAATCGTTCGCGACGAGTCGCGGACTGAAGCCGCTCGCCCGCATCGTCGCTCAGGCAAGTCATGCGCAGGAACCCGAGTGGTTCACCACTGCGCCCGTCGGCGCGATCCGCAAGGTGTTGGCACGGGCGGGCTGGAGCGCGCACGACGTCGATTTATTTGAAGTCAACGAAGCTTTTGCGGCCGTCGCCATGGCGGCAGCCCACGACATCGGTATCCCCGCCGACAAGCTGAACGTGAATGGCGGTGCCTGCGCACTCGGTCATCCAATCGGCGCAACCGGCGCGCGCATCATCGCGACCCTCGCCCACGCCCTCGTCGCGCGCAAGCTCAAGCGTGGCGTGGCCGCACTCTGCATCGGCGGCGGCGAAGCGACGGCGATTGCGATCGAGCGGATTTGAGAGCGCGAGGGCATCGACATGAACGAGACAATCGAACGTGATGTCATGGAGTACGACGTGCTCGTGGTGGGCGGTGGCCCCGCGGGTCTCGCTTGCGCCCTGCGCCTCAAGCAGCTCAAACCTGAACTCACGGTCTGTGTGCTCGAGAAAGCCTCGGCAATCGGCGCACAAGCGCTCTCGGGTGCGGTGCTCGAACCCGGTCCGCTCGATGCGCTGCTGCCCGGCTGGCGCGATACTCCACCCGGCATCTGCATCCCCGCGAAGCGCGACGAGTTCGCCTTGCTCACACGCACGGGTCGCGTGCGTCTGCCGACACCGCCGCAACAGCACAACGCCGGCAACTTCATCGTGTCGCTGGGTTTGCTTACGCCGCTGCTCGCCGCCAAAGCCGAAGAGCTCGGTGTAGACGTCTTTCCGGGGTTCGCGGCGGCCAAACCGCTGTTCAACGACGATGGCAGCGTGGCCGGTGTGCAGATCGGCGATATGGGCATCGAAAAGTCGGGCGAGATCGGCCCGAACTTTGCCCCGGGTCCCGAGGTCCGCGCCCGCGTCACGGTGCTCGCCGAGGGCTGCCGTGGCAGCGTCAGCAAGCAACTCATCCAGCGCTTCAAGCTCGATGCGGACTGTGATCCGCAGACCTACGGGCTCGGCTTCAAAGAATTGTGGCAGCTGCCCGAGGGTCGGGTGGAACCCGGGCTGATCCAGCACAGCGTGGGTTGGCCGCTCGACAACCACACCTACGGCGGCAGCTTTCTCTATCACCTAGACAACAACCGGATTTATATCGGCTATGTGGTCGGGCTCGACTATCGCGACCCGCGCCTCAAACCCTTCGAGGCTTTCCAGCAGTTCAAGCACCACCCCTCGATCAAACCGCTGCTCGAGGGTGGCGAGATCGTCGCTGCGGGTGCGCGCACCATCGCCGCGGGCGGTTGGCAATCGTTGCCGAAGATGGAGATGCCGGGCGCGCTGCTCGTGGGTGATGCCGCCGGCACACTCAATGTCGCCAAGATCAAGGGCATCCATCAGGCAATCCGCTGCGGCATGCTGGCCGCGGAACACCTCGCCGAGCACGACTGCGCGGTGAGCGGCTTCGATGCGCGCTTCCGGAAATCGGAAGGTGGGCAGGAACTGCATCGCGTGCGCAACATCAAGCCAGGCTTCAAGCGCGGACTCTGGTTCGCGATGGCCAACGGTGCGCTCGAAACGCTGACCGGCGGTCGCACCCCCTGGACGCTGCGCAATACGGCGGCCTATGCCGAAACGCAGCGCCTCGACGAGTTCGAATCGCCCGATCGCGGCTGGATCGATCGATCACTGCCGCCGCGCGACCGACTGGCATCGGTTTTCTTTGCCAACAACTCGCACGAAGAAAACCAGCCGATCCACCTCAAGGTGCGCAACCCGGATATCTGCGCGACGCAATGCGCCACCGAGTACGGCAACCCGTGCCAGAACTTCTGCCCTGCCAACGTCTATGAAATGGTGGACGACGGCGCGGGCGGCAAGCGTCTGCAGATCAATGCGGCGAACTGCGTGCACTGCAAAGCCTGCGACATCAAGGATCCGTACCAGATCATCGACTGGACCACCCCTGAGGGCGGCTCGGGACCGATCTACCAGTCGCTCTGACCGTCGCGCTGATCACGCCCCTCCACCACGGATATGTCCGCGCAGCCGCCAGTGCCCGCCCCGATGTCTCCGCTCTGGAGTCCCAACGCCGCCAGGCGTGGCGCCTCGCAGCTCGCGCGTTTCATCGAGTGCCTTGCGGCGCGGCGCGATCTGCATTTTGCCGATTACTTTGCCTTGCATCGCTGGTCCATCGAGCAGTCCGATGCGTTCTGGTTCGAACTCGCGCACTTTGCGGATGTGCGGGCGGACTGGGCCAATGCGCCGGTACTGCTCGATGGCGAACGCATGCCAGGGGCCGAGTGGTTCCCCGGTGCAACGCTGAATTTCGCCGAAAACCTGCTGCACTGGCGCGATGATCATCTTGCACTGATCGCGTATGACGAACGCGGCACGCGCCGCACGCTCTCCTACCGACAACTGGCTGCCGAAGTGGCGCGGGTCGCCGCAGGTTTGCGCGATGCCGGCGTGGTGAGCGGCGATCGGGTCGCGGGCTTCATGCCCAATATCCCCGAGACCGTGGTGGCGATGCTGGCGACCACCAACCTCGGTGCCATTTGGTCCTCCTGCTCGCCGGATTTCGGCATCGCCGGCGTGCTCGATCGCTTCGGACAAATCGCGCCCAAAGTACTGATCACCGCCGACGGCTATTTTTACGGCGGCAAGACGCTCGACTCGCTCGAACCCATCAGCGGGGTGCTCGCGCAGCTGCCTTCGGTACACACCGTCATCGTCGTACCGGTGGTCAATGCCGAGCCGGTGATGACGACGCTGCAAGGCGCTGCCGCAGGCTCGCCGCGCCGCGTCAGCCTCTGGGCACGTTTCGGCACACCCGGCGCAAAACTCTCGTTCCCTCGCCTGCCGTTTGCGCACCCGCTGTTCGTCATGTACTCCTCCGGCACCACCGGCAAGCCCAAGTGCATCGTGCACGGTGCCGGCGGCACGCTGCTGCAGCACTTGAAGGAACATCTGCTGCAGGTCGATCTGCGACGCAATGATCGACTGTTTTTTTTCACGACCTGCGGCTGGATGATGTGGAACTGGCTGGTGAGCGGCCTTGCCGTGGGCGCCACCCTCGTGCTGTATGACGGTTCGCCCTTCCACCCCGACCAAGGCGTGCTGTGGCGGATGGCCGAGAGCGAACACGTCAGTATTTTCGGCACGAGCCCAAAGTATCTCTCTGCACTCGAAAAATCCGGCTGGCAGCCGCGTGAACACGTGCAACTGCCGGCGTTGCGCACCGTGCTCTCCACCGGCTCGCCGCTCGCGCCGGAGCAGTTCGATTTCGTCTATCGCAGCATCAAAGATGACATCCAGCTCGCCTCGATTTCCGGTGGCACCGACATCATCTCGAGCTTCTGCATCGGCAATCCGCTCTCGCCGGTGTATCGCGGCGAGTTGCAGGGCCCGGGACTCGGCATGGCGGTCGATGTGATCGACGATGCAGGCCGCTCGCTGCCGCCCGGCGAAAAAGGCGAGCTCGTCTGCCGTCGCAGCTTTCCGTCGATGCCGCTCGGCTTCTGGAGCGATGCGGACGGATCGCGCTATCGCAAGGCGTATTTCGAACGCTTCCCGGGGCTGTGGCATCACGGCGACTATGCGCTGCGTACTGCAAGCGGCGGCTTCGTGATCCTCGGCCGCTCGGACGCCGTGCTCAATCCCGGGGGCGTGCGCATCGGCACCGCCGAGATCTATCGTCAGGTCGAAACGCTGCCCGAAGTGCTCGAGTCGCTGTGCATCGGTCAAGACTGGCAGGGCGATGTACGGGTGGTGTTGTTCGTGCGTCTGCGCGAGGGCGTGGCGCTCGATGAGGTCCTGCAGCAACGCATTCGCCAGACGATCCGCGCCAACACCACACCCCGTCACGTACCTGCACGCATCGTCGCTGTGGCTGAAATCCCCCGCACGATCAGCGGCAAGATCGTCGAGCTCGCGGTACGCAACGTGGTACACGGCTTGCCGGTCAGCAACACCGATGCGCTCGCCAATCCGCAGGCCCTCGAGCATTTCCGCGATCTACCGGAGCTGCGCACGTGAGCGAGGGCGATGGCGCGCTTGCGCATCGCTACGCGGCGTCGCTTGCCACCCACGGTTACGCCGAAGATGCCGCACAACGCGGCGCCGTGCTCCGTCTCGAGCGACTGCGCGCGGATCTGATCCGCGCGGAGAAACTCTCGGTGGTCGCACGCCTGATGCGCCGATTTTCGAGTACCCCGGGTCACGGCGAGGCGGTGCGCGGTGTCTACCTCTGGGGCAGCGTCGGTCGCGGCAAGACCTGGGTCATGGATCTTTTCTTTGATAGCCTGCCCTTCAAGAGCAAGCGACGCAGTCACTTCCATCGGTTCATGCAGGGCGTGCACGAAGGTCTGAAAAACCATCGCAACCAAGTCGACCCGCTGGCTGCAGTCGCCACGGATCTCGCACGCGATGCGCGGATAATCTGTCTCGATGAGCTCTTTGTGAGCGATATCGCCGATGCGATGTTGCTCGGCGGCTTGTTCACGCACTTGATCGATCGCGGCGTCACGCTGGTGTTCACCTCCAACCTGCCGCCTGCGCAGTTGTATCGCAACGGACTGCAGCGGCAGCGCTTCCTGCCGGCGATCGCGCTGATCGAGCGGCACTGCGAGGTGGTCTGTGTCGATGGCAGCACCGACTATCGGCTGCGCCAGCTGACCCGCATGCCGATCTATCTGCAGAGCGACTCCGCGCGCACAGCCGCCGACCTTGCCGAGATCTTCGAGGATCTGGCCGACGGGCTCGGCACCACGGGCGGATCAATCGAGATCGAGGG
>JBILGD010000053.1:0-16964 GCA_044351225.1 Steroidobacteraceae bacterium | reverse complement strand
GTCTCGGTCGGTTGCATCATGATGCGCGTCTGTCATCTGAATACCTGCCCGGCGGGTGTGGCCACGCAGGATCCGCGCCTGCGCGAGCGCTTCGCCGGCAAGCCTGAACACGTGGTCAATTTCATGCGCTTCGTGGCCATGCAGCTACGCGAAATCATGGCCGAGCTTGGCTTCCGCAGCATCAATGAAATGGTGGGTCGCGTCGATCGACTCGAGCCGCAGGCAGCGATCGATCATTGGAAAGCCCAGGGCTTCGATTTCAGCAATATCCTTTACCAGCCGGACTCGGGTGCCGAGGTGGGTCGATACCAGACCATCCTGCAGGATCACGGGCTCGAAAAATCACTCGACATGACGACGCTGCTGCCGCTCTGCGCGCCGGCAATCGAGCGCGGCGAGCGCATCGAGGCGCGGCTGCCCATCCGCAACGTGAACCGCGTGGTCGGCACCATCACCGGCAGCGAGATCACGCGCAAGTGGGGCCCCGAAGGTTTGCCCGATGACACTATCCGCATCCGCTTCACGGGCTCGGCCGGTCAAAGTTTGGGCGCCTTCATGCCGCGCGGCATGAGCTTCACGCTCGAGGGCGATGCCAACGATTACGTCGGCAAGGGTCTCTCCGGAGGTCGTCTGGTGATTTACCCGCCGAAGGCGTCGACCTTCCGTGCCGAAGAAAACATGATCATCGGCAATGTCGCACTCTACGGCGCAACCTCGGGCGAGGTGTTCATCCGCGGTCAAGCGGGCGAGCGCTTCGCGGTGCGCAACAGCGGTGTCGACACCGTGGTCGAGGCCATTGGTGACCACGGTTGCGAATACATGACGGGCGGCCGCGTGGTCGTGCTTGGCCCCACCGGGCGAAATTTCGGCGCCGGCATGTCGGGTGGTGTGGCCTATGTGCTCGACGAAGCGGGCAGTTTCCCCGCGCGCATCAACATGCAGATGGTCGAGGTTGAGCGTGTCGAGGATGCAACCGAGGCCGAGGCGTTGCGTGCTCTCATCGCCCGGCATGCCTCGCTGACGGGCAGCACGCATGCGCAGCGGATCCTCGATGCCTGGCCGACGATGCAGGCGAAGTTCGTGCGGGTGATCCCCAAAGATTACAAACGCGTGCTGGCCTGTCTCAAGCGGGCGCACGACCAGGGACTTTCGGGTGATGAGGCGACGATGGCCGCGTTCGAGGAAAACTCGCGTGACCTCGCTCGCGTGGGTGGGAACTGATCATGGGCAAGCCAACCGGATTCATCGAATATCTTCGCGAGACACCGCTCGATCGTTCGCCGGTCGAACGCGTGCGTGACTGGAAGGAGTTCCATCACCATCTCGACGAGAAGAGTCTGCGCAATCAGGCGGCGCGCTGCATGGACTGCGGTGTGCCGTTCTGTCACACCGGCAAGTTGATGAGCGGCGGTGCCTCGGGCTGCCCTGTGAATAACCTCATTCCCGAGTGGAACGATCTCGTTTATCGGGGTCTCTGGCGCGAGGCGCTCGAGCGTTTGCACAAGACCAATAATTTCCCCGAGTTCACCGGTCGCGTGTGTCCGGCGCCGTGCGAGGGGTCTTGCGTGCTCGGCATCAACGCGCCGCCCGTGACCATCAAGAACATCGAGAACACCATCATCGAGCGCGGCTTCGAGGAAGGCTGGGTGAATCCGGAGCCGCCTGCGACGCGCACCGGCAAGAAGGTCGCGGTGGTGGGATCAGGGCCGGCGGGCCTTGCTGCCGCGCAACAGCTGAATCGTGCGGGTCACAGCGTCACGGTACTCGAGCGCGCCGATCGACCGGGCGGCCTCCTCATGTACGGCATTCCAAACATGAAGCTCGACAAGGCCGAGGTGGTGATGCGCCGGATCCGGCTGCTCGAGCAGGAAGGTATCAAGTTCGTCTGCAACGCCAACGTCGGCGACAACTACGAGGCGCAGATGATGCGTCGCGACTTCGATGCCATCGTGCTGTGCACGGGTGCGACGCAGCCGCGCGATTTGCCGATCGAGGGTCGTACGCTGCAGGGCGTGCAGTACGCCATGGATTACCTTACGGGGGCGACGCAGGCCGTGCTCGGTGCGGGCGCGGCCAAGGCGCCGATCCATGCCAAGGGGCTCGATGTGGTGGTTATCGGTGGCGGCGATACCGGTACCGATTGCGTCGGCACGGCGATGCGGCAAAGTTGCCGGACATTGACGCAATTCGAGATCATGTCGAAGCCGCCGCTCGAGCGCGCCAATGATAATCCTTGGCCGGAGTGGCCGCGCCTCTACAAGATGGATTACGGTCAGGAAGAAGCCGCAGCCAAGTTTGGTCAGGATCCGCGCAGCTACCTCACGACGGTCAAAAAATTCGTGGGTGATGAGCAAGGTCATGTGAAAGCCTTGGTCACGGTCGAGGTGCGTTGGGAAAAAAATGCTGCGGGCCAGACGGTACCGGTCGAACAACCCGGCACCGAGCGTACGCAGCCCGTACAACTCGTGCTGCTGGCCATGGGCTTCACGGGCCCGGAGCTGTCGTTGCCACAGGATTTGGGCCTTGAGCTCGACGAGCGGCGCAACGTCAAGGCGGGTTATGGCGAATACACCACCAACGTGCCGGGTGTCTTCGCGGCCGGTGACTGTCGGCGCGGTCAAAGTCTCGTCGTCTGGGCGATCCACGAGGGACGCGGTGTGGCTCGCGAGTGCGACCGCTGGTTGATGGGAAAGACAGACCTGCCGCTCTAAATTCAAGCGCACCGCAGCTGGTGCGACCTCGTCATGTCTGGCGTCGTCGCTGACGCGCCGACGCTAGCGCGGCGTTGTCACGGCGCCGGAGTCGATCGCGGCGGTGGTGGTGTTGCCGATCGCGCCACTCACGGCGATCAGTCCAAGCAATGCGCTTTCGGTGGCCAGCGTGTTTGCGGCGGTCGGTGGCAGCGCCGGGCTCAGCGATGCGCCAGCACCCCCCACGCCCGGCAACGGTATGCGGAAAGGCGTTTGATCCTGGACCGCGCCCTCGTGGTTGACCGAGATCGTGACCCGAGTTCTGCCTTCGCCGCCGCTACCCAAGCCAAGAAAGCCGCCACCGGTGTTTTCACGGGCGCCATCGATCAGGATGGTGGCCTTGCGACCGTTGCGTTCGAGATTCAGCGTGATCGTTCGCGCGATCGTTGATGTCGTGAGTGTCCAGCCTGCACCGACGGCGCCGTTGACGAAGAAGCGGGTCAGTTCGCCCGGACTTTGTTCGTCCGTGAGTTCTAGGCGACCCACCCAGTTGTCGCCCGTTCCCGTGATGACGGTGCCGTAGAGCGATACGGTGGCGTTCTCGGGGATTGGTATATCGCGCGCGACACGCTGGACGATGATCTTCGTGTCTTCCGGCAAAAAACTTTCGAGCAGTGCGGTCTGCGGCGAGCAACCAACAACGAAAAGCGTGGCGAGTGTCGCCGCGACGACAAGGACTTTTTTCATCGCGCGCGAGGCTAACACGCGTATTTCAGCGACAACTTTTTGAATGATCCGAATCGAACGCAGGGGGTTGGCAGGCGTCAACAAACCGTCTCTGCATGGGTGTCCGATCTTTCGAGGTCAAAAAAAACCCCGCGTGAGCGGGGTTTCTTTTCTCAGGGCTTCGTCAGCCCCGGGTCGGTCGCTTCAAGCCGCTGCAAATGAGCGACTGCGCGAGCGCAATGATTCCGGCTTGGAGCCCGAAAGCTCCCCGGGAGCCGCCAAACGTGGCCGCTGCCCGACCGTGCCCGCGCCGACCGCCAGGGATTGGAGTTGTTTGATTCACGACCCGGACTTTCTTGCGATTAGCCAGGGAGCGATGCAAAAATACTTCAAACGCCGGCGAGGTGATGAAAATCAGACACTTGCGTGTTGTTTCAGCACCACGTGCGCGACAAGTATACAACAACCAACTGCTTCGGCAAGTGTGCCGAATGCGACACCGCGCACGGAATCGGCAAAAACCGAGGGGTCAGTTGCCCCAGTGCGGACCGCGCGACAACTCGACCAGCTCGTAGTAGGTCTGCATGTAGCCGGCCACCTGACCTTTCAGGAACAGGTAATCGCCGTCCGCCGTACACCACACGTCATACGGTGGATGCTCCTGCGGCAACTCCGGGTTGGCGACGAACTGGAAGTGCAGGGCATCGAAGCTGCCCGCGCCCACCGTGACTTTTTCGGGGCCCACAAACACGATGTTGAGACCGATCGAGAACAGCATCGGACCCGTCGCACCCCGATGATCCGGCGAGGACAACAGCATCTGCTCGATGCGCTGTACGACACCCGGTTTTTTTTGATCGATCAGCCGCAGATGCCAGGCATCGCAGGCGATCGCGTGATTCTGGAATGTGACCAGTGGCTTGGCGAGCTCCATGGTTTGCGAGACGCGACCCTCGAGAGAGGTGAAGGTTTCGCATTCGGCGAACTGCGGATGAAAGCGGAACCATCCGGAGCCCATGAATTTGCTGCCCACCGACAGCCGCACGAAACAATCGGTCGGCATCCAGTTTGCATCGAGCGAGTAGGTGATGTCGCGCATCACGGACGGACGGTCGTCGATCTCGCAGTGCGCCGTGCAAGTACGCGTGCCGTCGGCATGCACATCGATGCGGAAGTACTCGCGGCCGCGTTCTTGATTGAGCCGCTCTGGCTTCTTGCTGGTGTAGAGCACCTTGCCCATCACGCTGCGATGATCGCGCTGCAGGATGGGGAGCTTGGAATCGGCGGGCGCGTGGGCCATGGGGGTTCTCCTCGGATGACGGGAATTTATTGGTGATGTTATGCAGGTGATGCGCTACGACGAAGTCTAGCGGTCAGCCCGTTGCCTGCGTCCACTGCCGCGCTTCACGCGCCGCGCTGCGGAAATGCGGCAGGTTGTAGAAGAGCAATACCGTGCCGATCACCGAGACGGCGAGCGCCACGACAAACATCGAGTAGCGCAGCTGCGCTTCATCGGCAAAGTAGAAATCGGTGACGAGCGCAACTGCGGTCGGCCCAATGAAGAAGCCGACGGCATTGAGCACGAAGTAGTAGAACGCCACGACTTGCGCCCGCATGGTCGGCGGCGAAATCGCCACTACTGCCGCAGCGCCTGCTGCCGTGGGTGCGGCGGCGCCGAGCGAAGCTGGGATCAGGAATAGCGTGGCGAGCAGCGGCGTGGGCATCAGCGTAAAGAGGCAGTAGCCGACCGCCATGATGAAGAACGACACGATGCACACGCGCACATAGCCGTCCTCGTAGCGCTTCTGGAAATAATCGCTCATCCAGCCGCCGAGCAGCACGCCCAACAGACCGAACACGATCACGATCACGCCGCGCCATTGCAGCCAGAAACCGAGTTGCTCTGGCGTGAGGTCGTAGGTGCGACGCAGGAACTCGGGGATCCAGAAGCCGATGCCGTACGCCATGATGGCAAGGCTGGATAACGCAAAGAACAGCACGATGAACGCTTTCCAGCGATTGAAGAGATGCGCGATCGTCTTGTTGATTGGCGAGGCAATGGGTTTGATACCGGTCGCCACAAATTCGCGACGTACCGGTTCGCGGATGGTGAGTACGAGCAAGGCGATCAGCAGGCCGGGCAAACCGACATAGATGAACATCAACTGCCAGGGTTCGTGCCAGCCGAGCAGCGGCAGTTCGACGGGGCCTGCGGCCTTGACCTTCGGATAGATCGCACCGCCCAGAATGAAGGCGAGACCACTGCCGCTCGAGACACCGGCGGTATAGAGGCCGATAGCCCTGCCGATCTTGTCCGGCGGGAAGTAATCTTTGAGCATCGACAAGGCCGAGGGATTGAGCGCTGCTTCGCCCGCGCCGACACCGACGCGTGCCATGAAGAGCGCCGCGTAAGACGTGGCAAAACCGCAGGCGGCGGTCATGACGCTCCAGAAGGTCACGCCGATGAAGATCAGCCAGCGCCGATTGCCGCGATCCGCAAGCCACGCAATGATCACGCCAAAGAAAGTGTAGAACACTGCGAAGGCGCCGCCGAGCAGCAGACTCATCTGCGTATCGGTGATCTGCAAGCTGGCCTTGATGTCGGGCACCAGCAGGGCAATGATTTCTCGATCGATGAAGGCGAGGATGTACGCGAGCAGCAGCACGAACACCACATACCAGGAGTAGGCGGGATGCGGGTATGGCACTGTCGTGCTGGGTGACTCGTTCCGTGACATCGGCGGTTCTCTCCTCGGGGCGGTGATCGATCGGCGCTCAGCCGGCGAATTCGTGCTGGTTCTTCAGATTGCTCGCGAGATCATCGAACATGATCATCCTTGCACGGGGTTCATGCTTGAGCGCAGCCCCGGCGTCGCGGTCGATGATCGCGTTCACCACGCAGGTACCCGGCGTTGTGAAGGCCGCGTGCAGCGTGTCGGCGAGTTCGCTGCGACGTGCGACCTGCAGGCCGCGACATCCGAAGCCCTCGGCGACTTTTTCGTACGGCGGAAAACCGAGCTCGGTGTTGACCGCACGGCCTATCGCCTGCATCTGGCCATGCAGCTCGGTGCCCCACGCACCATCGTTGCCGATGATGCAGGTGATCTTGAGTCCCGCTCGCGCCGCGGCATGCCATTCACCCGGATAAAAGCCAAAAGCGCCATCACCGGTAGTCATCACCACCGGGCGCGGCGGCGTCCCATCGCGCTCGGCGATTTCGCGTGCCGCGGCAGCAGCGCCCACGGCGAGCGGCGTACCCACGCCCATAGAACCCAACGGATAGTGATCGAGGAAACCGGGCGCCGTACGCACACGCAGCGCACCGTACATCCAATTCTGGATGTCTGCGCCATCACCGATGAGGATCGCATTGTCGGGCACGAGGCGCGCGATCTCTCGTCCAAGGGTCAGCGGATGGATGGCGTCGTTCGGCAGCGGTGTCGCGGCGAGTGCATCGAGATAATCGAACCGATCGCGCAGCGCCTCGTGCGCCCAAGCTGCGCGCGCCTCGTCCCATCCTCCGCTGCCGCTGCCGCTGCCACGGCGCGCAGCGTTCTGCAGTGCGGCAAGCAGTTGTGCGCAGGCGAGGCCAGCATCCGCCGCGATCGGTACGTCGATGCGCCGATTGCGCGAGAGTTCGTCGGCCTCGACATCGATCTGGATGAATTTGGCAGCCGCCGAAAAACGCGGCGGTAGCCCATAGCCGAGACGTTGCTTGAGTCGCGCACCGACCACGCAAACGACGTCGGCCTGATGGGCGACAAGCTGCAGCAGCGGCCAGTTGAAGGACCGCGCATGATCTTCGGCCACCAGCCCGCGCCCGAGTCCGTTACCGGCGATCGGCAGCGCGCAGCGCTCGACGAGCGCGCGCAGCGCCTCGCTCGCACCGCCGTGGCAGGCGCCCGCACCGGCGATCAGCAAGGGACGTTCTGCGGCAGCCAGCAAGTCTGCGGCGCGCTCGATCGCCGCCGGATCAGCCGCAGGGCGTGCAATTTCGGCAGGTGCCTGTAGCGCGGCGCCCGCGCTGCCAATCGATGCCTGCAGGTACTCCTGCGGAATCTGCAGCACTACTGGACCCCGTCGCCCGGAGAGTGCGCGCTTGGCGGCCGTATCGACATATTCGGCGAGCCGCTCGGCGACGGGCACAGTGCGTGCCCACTTGCTGATGCTGCCGACGAGCGGATGCTTGAGGTTATCGGCTTCGGATTCGGCTTCGGTCCAGGAATTTGGCAGCCGCGCGACCAGCACCAGTACGGGCGAGCAGGCGTGGAAGGCGGTTGCAATGCCGTTGATGGCGTTCGGCATGCCTTGATCGGCGATGATCAACGCGACCCCGAGTTGCCCACTGACCCGGGCGTAACCATCTGCGGCGCTGACGCAACCGGACTCGTGCCGATGGCTGATGATGCGAAAGCCGTCGCGATCGAGCGCCTCGAGCAGAGGGGTGTGCGAGGCGCCCGCGACGGCGAACACCGTGCGAATGCCGTAGCGGGCCAGCGCCCGGCTGACTACCATTCCGCCGGTGAGCGACTGGTGCATCCCTTTCCCCCCAAGTGCGCGCGTAGTTCTAGCCGATTCGGCGGCAACTTGAAAGTCAGCCATCATCCCGATTACTACCTGCCGCTGCCTGAGGGACATCCGTTCCCGATGGCGAAGTACACGCTGGTCTACGATCGATTGCGTGCGGCGGGTCTGTTACCCGCCGAGCGCATCATGTTGCCCGAGGAAGCGGCGCGCGAAGATCTCGAGCGAGTCCACACGGCCGATTATCTGCAGCGCCTCTTTGGCGAGGGTTTGAGCGCGATCGAGCAACGAGCGCTCGGCGTCCCGTGGTCGCCGCGCCTGTTGCGCCGCTCGCGGCTTGCCGTGCAGGGCACTTGGCTTGCGGCGAAGGCGGCACTCGAGCACGGCCGCGCCGGCAACCTTGCAGGCGGCACGCACCATGCTTTCGCCGATCACGGCGAAGGCTTCTGCGTCTTGAACGACGTGGCGATTGCCATCCGCCGTCTGCAGCATGAGCGGCGCATCGAGCGTGCATTGGTCGTCGATCTCGATGTGCATCAGGGCAACGGCACGGCTGCAATCTTTGAAGATGACCCCTCGGTATTCACGTTCTCGATGCACGGTGAACGCAATTATCCCTCGCGCAAGATGCGCTCGACGCTGGATGTCGGCTTGCCCGATGGCATCGGCGATGAGCCCTACCTCGAAACGCTCGAGAATCATCTGCCGCAACTCACGCAGCACTTCAGTCCGGATATCGTGTTCTATCTCGCCGGCGTCGATGTCGTGGCGGGCGATCGCTATGGTCGATTCACCTTGAGCGAGGCGGGTCTGCGAGAGCGCGAGCGTTGCGTGCTCGAGTGGAGTCGCAAGCTTGGCTTGCCACTCGTCATTACGTTGGCGGGCGGTTACGCGAGCGACGCACTGCGCACCGCGATCCTGCACTGCACCGTATTCGAGGAGGCGATGACCGCATGAGCGAACCGGCACCGCCACGCATACGCCTCATGCAGCGCGTGCTGCGCTTTTTCTCGGAGCGTCGCGTGCTTTCCGATGCGCGCATGCTCGAGCTTTATCCGCCTTTCTGGTTCATGCGCATCAAGGTGCTCGAGATGGATCGCGAATGGCGGCATGTACGCATTCGCCTGCCGCTCAACGCCATTTCGCGCAATCCGGGTGGCGTGATGTTCGGTGGTTTTCAGGCTGCACTGGCCGATCCGATCGCAGCCCTCGCCTGCGCGCGGGTATTTCCCGGCTATTCAGTCTGGACGCGCGGCTTGAGTGTGGATTTCGAGCGCGGTGGCAGCACCGATCTTGAGTTGCGTTTCGAGTTTCCGGCGGCGCTCGAGGAATCGATTCGCGCCGCGTTGGCGCGCGATCAGCGCGCCACACCGTCGTTCGAGTACGGGTTTTATTTGACCGACGGCACGCGCTGCACGCGGGTCATCAACACCGTGGCGATTCGGCCACGTGGTTATCGCAAGGCGACCACGCCGCCGGCGCCCGAGAGCGGCGTCGACTGAAGTGTGGTCTGGCTGAAGCGCAGTACTAGTTGAAGCGCAGTACTGGCTGAAGCGCAGTACTGGCTGAAGCGCCGACGTCAGGCTGCTTCGATCATCACGCTGCGCAGCTTCTTGATGGCATTCGCCTCAAGCTGACGAACGCGCTCGGCGGAGACGCCGTATTTGTCGGCGAGCTCGTGCAGGGTGGCCTTGGCGGCATCGCCCCCCATCCAGCGGCTCACCAGAATGTCGCGGCTGCGCGCATCGAGCGACTGCAGAGCGGCAGCGAGTCGCTCCTGGGTGTCGTCATCCCACTCGGCGTTCTCGACCAGCGTGGCCGGATCGGCATCGGGTGCGGGCAGATAGGCGACTGGCGAGAGCGCCTCGTCCTCGTCGGACTCGACGGCGAGCGGATCGAAGGCGAGATCGCGCGCAGCGAGACGGCGCTCCATCTCGGTGACTTCGGTTTCGCTGACGCCGAGCTCGCGCGCGACGGTGCGCGTCTCATCCGCAGACAACCAGGTCAGATTCTTTTTCATACGCCGCAAGTTGAAGAACAGCTTGCGTTGCGCTTTGGTGGTGGCGACTTTGACGAGGCGCCAGTTGCGCAGCACGTACTCGTGGATCTCGGCGCGGATCCAGTGCACCGCGAAGGATACGAGCCGCACGCCAATCTCGGGATCGAAGCGCTTGACCGCTTTCATAAGACCGACGTTGCCTTCCTGCACAAGATCGCCCATCGGCAATCCGTAGCCCGAGTAGCCGCGCGCGATGTGCACGACGAAGCGCAGATGCGAGAGCACGAGATTGCGGGCGGCTTCGACGTCGCCGTCGTCGCGAAAGCGTCGGGCGAGCGCCTGCTCGTCTTCGCGCGAGAGCATGGGCACCTGCGACACGCGGTCGAGGTAAGCATCGAGGCTGCCGAGCGGGCCCGTCAGGGCGAGATCGGCGTAGCGGGGGGCGAGAGCCTGTGCGGTCATCGTTGTTCCATCCTCCGCGAAAAGTTTAGCACTCCGTCAGTTGGAGTGCTAACGCGGCAAACAGTTCTAATGACTCACCAGTAAAACAAAGCTTGCTTTATCGTGAATATTGTTGCAAAAACATGCTCTAGCTTTTGGGCTCTATCCCGGCGATCAGTCGGGCCGCGCCCACCCAGGCACCGAACCAGCCGAGTGCCGTGGCGCCGCCGATCAGCGCCAGCGCCTCAAGCACCGTCGGGCCCGCGAGGCTGAAGCCGCCACCATAGAGCGCCGCGAGGCGTGCCACAGGCGCGCCCAATAACTCGCTCAGCGCGAGCAGCAACACGAGCGCAGTGGCTCCCCCCAGAAAGCCGAAAACCAGCCCCGAATAGAGAAACGGACGACGCACGAAAGCGTTCGATCCGCCGACGAGTTTGGTGACTTCGATCTCGGCGCGGCGCGCGCCGATTTCGACGCGGATCGCATTACCGACGAGTACGAGAACGCCCACGCCGAGCAGGGCGGCGAAAACCGCCACCGCTTGCCGCGCGAGATCGAGAATGGCCGCGAGTCGCTTCACCCACTCGCCATCGAGCTTTACGACCTCGACTTCGGGCCAGGTTTCGAGATGTTGGCGCAGCGCGTCGATGCCAGCCGGCGAGGCGGCCATCGGCTGTGGCTCCACGGTGAGCACGTGCGGCAGGGGGTTGCCTTCGAGGGCATCGAGCGCCGCGCCGAAGCCCGAATACTCACGGAACTCGGCCAGTCCCTGCTCCGCCGAGACGAGCGTGACACGGGCGACGTCCTTGCGTTGTCTTGCTGCCGCAGCGAGTTGCTCGGCGCGCTCGATGGCGGTGTCGGTTTTGAAATACACCGCGAGCTCGAGCGAACTCGTGACTGTACCGGCCGCCGCCTGCGCATTCTTGACCAGCAGCCAAAGAATTCCGGGCAGTGCGAGCGCGATGGCGATCACCAACACCGTCAGCAGGCTGCCTGCCGGCCGACGAATGATGCGTCCGAAGGCGGCGACCAGCGCCTGCGCATGCCGCGAGAAATAGGTGCTGATGGCGTTCATCGCGACTCTCCGCCGAGCGAGCGACCGACATGAACCTTGCCCTCATCGATGAGGATCTCGCGCTGTGCGAACTCGCGGACCAGCGCCATGTCGTGAGTGGCCACCAGCACGGTCACTCCAACATCCTGAAAGCGACGGAAGAGCTGCATGACTTCGCGCGCAAGTCCGTGGTCGAGATTGCCGGTCGGTTCGTCGGCGATCAGCACGGTTGGGCGTGCGACGACGGCGCGTGCGATCCCGACGCGTTGCTGTTCGCCGATCGACAACTCCGCCGGCGAGGCGCGCTCGCGGCCGAGCAAACCGACTTGATCGAGCGCGGCCCGAACCCGCTTGTCGATATCGCGAAAGCGGGTGTCCGACACCATCAATGGCAGCGCGACGTTGTCGTAGACCGGGCGATCCATCAGCAGTTGGTGATCCTGGAAGATGATGCCGAGTCGTCGCCGAAACGCGGGTATGGCGCGCGCGGGCAGCGCCGAGGTGTCTTGGCCGTTGACCGTGACTGTCCCGCGCGTTGGTCGCGTGAGCAGTGTGATGAGCTTGAGTACCGAACTCTTGCCGGCGCCCGAGCGGCCGGTAAGAAACACGAACTCGCCTGCGGCGATGTCGAAGCACACGTCGTGCAACGCTTCGCGGCCGTTTGGATAGCTCTTGAACACGTGATCAAAAAGAATCATGCGGTTTGGCCTGCGTTGGATGGGCTGGCGTTGCCACGACCGTCGACGAGTGCGGTGGCGAACGCGGCGGCATCGAATTCGCCAAAGTCCTCGGCACTCTCACCGATGCCAATGAAACGGATCGGTAGCCCGAGACGGCGCGCGATGGCGAGCACGATGCCGCCCTTCGCCGTGCCGTCGAGTTTGGTGAGTACGAGTCCGGTGACGCCGACGGCTTCGTGAAACTGCACTGCCTGTGACAAGGCATTCTGGCCCTGATTGGCATCGAGTACGAGCAGGACTTCGTGCGGCGCCGAGGGATCGGCCTTGCCGAGCACGCGTCGCACTTTGCGCAACTCCTCCATGAGATGCGCCTGCGCTTGCAGCCTCCCCGCCGTATCGGCGATCAGCACATCGGCGCCGCGACTGCGCGCCGCCGACAGTGCGTCGAATGCGACGGCCGCCGGATCGGCACCGGTCTGCTGCGCCACGAGTTCGGCGCCGGTTCGCTCGGCCCAAATGCCGATCTGTTCGACCGCCGCCGCACGGAAGGTATCACCCGCGGCCAGCACGACTCGCAGCCCCTCGTTACCGAGGCGATGTGCAAGCTTGCCGATCGTGGTCGTCTTGCCCGAGCCGTTCACGCCGACCACGAGAATGGTGAACGGCTTCGCGCTGCGATCGATGATGAGCGGCTTGGCCACCGGTGCAAGCAAGGCGGTGATGTCGCTACGCAATGCCGCGAGCAAGGCCTCGACATCATCGAGCTCGCGGCGTGTGACGCGCGTGCGCAAGCCTTCGAGCAACTCTTCGGTCACCGGTACGCCGACATCGGCGGCGAGCAACCGGGCCTCCAGTTCTTCGAGCACACCGGCGTCGATGCGCCGGGCGCCGAACAGCCGACCGAGTTCGGCGCCGATGCCGCCACCCGGGCGCGTGAGTCGCTCCTTGAGTCGCTGAAAAAAACCGGGTTTCGATTCGCTCGCCATGCAGGCCGGGATTTTAGGCTACCCTGCGCCGCAAATGGTCACGCCCCGCGGCAAAACGCGCGAGTTGCGCATCATCGCCGGCACCTGGCGCGGGCGGCGTCTGCGCTTTCCCGCCGGTCCCGATATCCGTCCCACGCCTGATCGGGTGCGCGAGACACTGTTCAACTGGCTCGCGCCGTATATCCGCGGCGCACGCGTACTCGATCTCTTTGCCGGCAGTGGTGCGCTCGGTCTCGAGGCGCTCTCCCGCGGCGCTGCGCAGGTGACCTTCGTCGATACCGACCCGCGTGTCGTGGCGGCGCTGCGCGAGCGGCTGGTCGAATGGGACGCCGCCTCCGACTGCGCGGAACTTCGCCGCATGGATGCCCTGCGATTCGTCGAGGCACGGCGGCCCGCCGAGCAACCGCCTTTCAATGTGGTTTTTCTTGATCCGCCTTTTGCTGCAGGACTCTGGCAGTCCATCGCGGCGCGACTCGAAGAGGGCAAGTGGCTCGCGCCAGGCGCATTCATCTATCTCGAGACACCGGCGCGCGAGCGGCTCGCAGGACTGCCCGCCGCATGGCGACCTTGGCGCGAGGGCAACGCGGGAGAGGTCGGGTATCATCTGCTGCGCAAGCCGGACGAGTAAGGGGAACACATGAAGCGCAACGCGCTCTATCCGGGAACTTTCGATCCCATCACCAACGGTCATCACGATCTCGTGCGCCGCGCCGCCGAAATCTTTGATCGAGTAGTCATTGCAGTCGCCTCGAACGCTGGCAAGGCGCCGCGTTTTTCAATGGAGCAAAGAGTTTCGTTGGCGCGGGAGGTGCTCGCGGATCTGCCGAATGTGGAAGTGCTCGGCTACTCGACACTCACCGTCGAGTTCGCGCGGCAGCACGGACTCAATGTCATCATCCGCGGCCTGCGCGCCGTCTCCGATTTCGAGTTTGAATTCCAGCTCGCCAACATGAGCCGTCACCTTGCACCCGAAATCGAAACGGTGTTCATGACGCCACAGGAGCAGTTCACGTTCATTTCTTCGACGCTGGTGCGCGAGATCGCCGCCCTCGGCGGTGACGTCAGCGAATTCGTTCATCCGGCCGTGGCTGACGCGCTGCGCCGCCATCGGGAGGCTGCGGCGGGTCGCTGATCGACGCTCTCGTCCACGCCACGCCGTTTTTCTCGAGATCCACGGCGCGCCACAAGTACCAGGCGGCCGCCGAGCGATACGGCGCCCAGCGTTCGCCGAATCGCAGCAGTTCACCCGGCGTCGGCAGCTCGCCTCGGCGATACGCAACGCGAAAACCGTTGCGCACACCATAGTCGCCGCTTGGCAGTACATCCGGCCGGCCTAGTTGAAACATCAGCATCATCTGCACCGTCCACGGGCCGATGCCGCGGACGGTCGTCAGGCGTTCGATGATCGATGCGTCATCGAGGCTCTGTAGCGTCTCAGTGGGTGGGACCACGCCCGCGAGCGTTTTTTCGGCAAGGTCGCGGACCGCCGTGACTTTGGCGGCCGAGAGCCCGGCGCTGCGCAGCGTCGCCGGATCGAGTCGCAGGATCTGCTCGGGGCGCGGAAAGGCGCCATGCTTGCGTGTCTTGCCGACGAGCGCGACGAAGCGCTGCAGGATGGCTGCGGCGGCGCGACCACTGATTTGTTGACCGATGATCGCTTCGCAAAGATGCCGGAATGGCGTGTCGCACTCGACGGGCCGAAGGCGGTACGGTCCGGCGACCTCGATCAATGCGGCCATCACCGGGTCGGTGCGGCCGAAATGCGCGCGCAGGGTGCGACGAGTCAGCATGAGTCTGTCAGCATGGGTCTGTCAGCACTGGCATGTCGCACACCAATAGGTCGAGCGTTGCGCTTGCACACGCTGCCGAATCGGCGTCGCGCAGTGGCGACACGACTCGCCTGCGCGCTCATAGACAAATAATTCCTGTCGAAAATATCCTGGCGTGCCGTCGGCACCGACGTAATCTCGCAGCGTCGTGCCGCCCACTTTGACCGCCAAAGCGAGCACTTCCTTGATCGCCACGACGAGGTGCTCGATTTCGCTGCGTTTGAGATGACGGGCTTGTCGACCGGGCCGGATGCCCGCGCGAAACAGCGCCTCACTCGCATAGATGTTACCGACGCCGACCACCACCTTCGCATTCATCAGGAAGGGCTTCACGGCGACTCGCCGCTGACGCGACACACGCCAAAGATATTCGGCATCGAAGGCATCCTCGAGCGGCTCAGGCCCGAGCTCGGCGAGCAGCGGATGCAAGTCGGGATCGCCCGCGATGAGGTGCAGCGAGCCGAAGCGGCGCGGATCGTTGAAGCGCAGCGTTTGCCCAGAGTCGAGCCGCAGGTCGAAGTGATCGTGCTTGAGGCGCGGTGCATTCGCTGGCATCACGCGCAGGCTCCCGGACATGCCGAGATGCAGCATCAGCGTGCGTGCGCCATCGAGATCAAACAGCAAATATTTGGCGCGTCGACGTACGCCGAGTACGCGCGCACCGACGATGGCAGTGCCCAGGGTGCGAGGCACGGGCCAGCGCAAGCGGGGCTCGTGCAAATCGAAACCCGCAATGAAGCAACCCGCCACATGCGGCGCTACGCCGCGGCGGGTGGTTTCGACTTCGGGGAGTTCCGGCATGACGGGCTCGCCGTCAGCGCGCGCTCTGGGCGCGCGGCGCCGGTTACTTGATCTTGGTTTCTTTGTACGCCACGTGCTTGCGCACGACCGGATCGTACTTTTTGACGTCCATCTTTTCGGGATGCAGACGCTTGTTCTTCAGGGTCACATAGAAGTGACCGGTGCCAGCCGAAGAGAGCAGCTTCACTTTCTCGCGCATGATCGTGACGCTCCGTGCTTAGATCTTCATGCCCTTGGCGCGAAGGTCGGCGACCACCGCGTCGAGGCCGTTCTTTTCGATGGTGCGCAGGGCGTTCGTGCTGACGCGCAGCGACACCCAGCGCTTCTCGCCTTCGAGCCAGAAACGCTGCGTGTGCAGGTTCGGCAGGAAGCGGCGACGCTTCTTGTTGTTGGCGTGCGAGACGCGATTGCCCGTGGTGGGACGCTTTCCAGTGAGTTCGCAGACGCGGGACATCGTAAGAAGCCTTTGTAAATCAGTGGTTTACGAGAGCCCGGGCGCCTTGGCACCCGAGCAAAGGGCCGCTTTTATACCAGTCCGGCCGGCGCGAGGCAACTGCCGCCACCCCGAGGCCGCCGCGCGCACTCAGAGCAGCCCGCGCTCGGCGAGCGACAGGGCCTCCGGTCCGGCGACGATAAAGTGATCGAGCACGCGGATGTCGACGAGTGCCAGCGCGTCGCGCAGACGCAGCGTGATCAGCTCATCGGCGCGACTCGGTTCGGCTATTCCGGAGGGGTGATTGTGCGCGAGGATCACGGCCGCCGCATTGTGCTCGAGCGCGCGGCGCAGCACTTCGCGCGGATGCACCGCAGCGCCATCGATCGTGCCGCGGAACAACTCCTCGAACTCGATCAGCCGATGACGGTTGTCGAGATAGAGGCAGCAAAACACTTCGGAGGGTCGATCACGCAACTGGGCAATGAGAAAGCGCCGCGTATCGGCGGGCGAGCTGAGTGGTGCGCCGGCTCGCAGGGCGGCTGCGTAGTGCCGCCTAGCGAGTTCGAGCGCGGCTTGCAGCAACGCGCGATTGGCGGTGTCGCGACGGCGATGCCCCGCCTCGCGGCGATGCCCGGCCTTGCGGCGATGGCAGGTGACGGCGGCGAGTCGCGGCGGCTCCCCGGTCAGGTCGCGCACCAGTTCGCGTAGCCCGCCGCTCTCTGCGATCAGGCGCTCGGCCTCGTGCAGGGCGCGCTCGACGGTGGGTTGCCGTGGCGATCCGCGCGTGAGCAGCTGAGC
>JBILGD010000052.1:0-17068 GCA_044351225.1 Steroidobacteraceae bacterium | reverse complement strand
GCCGATCTCGCCAAGGGCGCGCAACTACTCGAAGTCGTGCGCAGCGGTGCACTCGGCATCAGCCGCCTCGAACGCGCAGCCCGCTCGCGCCGCGACTGAAATTCGCCGACGAGCTTCTGCTCTGTAGCCTTAATCTTTGACGAGCAGCGACGCGACGGCATCGCGGATGCGTTGCGGGACATCCGTGGGTCGCCGACTCTCGGCATCCACATACACATGCACGAACTTGCCGAGTGCTGCCGCGGTGACGGCGCCCTCGGCAAAAACACCTAGTCGATAAGTCACGCTGCGCTGACCCAAACGCTCGACGGCGAGTCCGACTTCGAGTGTTTGCGGAAAAGACAGCGAGGCAAAGAACCGGCAACCCGTCTCGGCAACGACGCCGATCTGCGGCAACTGCCTGATGTCGCAGCCCGTCGCACGCATCAGGAAGGCATTCACCACGGTATCGAAGTACGCGTAGTACACAACATTGTTGATGTGGCCGTAGGCATCATTGTCGAGCCAACGCGTACCGACCACGCTGAACTGCGCGAACTGCGCTCGCCCCGGGGGCGGCTCACGAGACGATTCGGACATTGTCGCCCTCCCAACTGCTGCCGCGCATTCTCGCCGCTGCACGAGATGGTTGCCACAGATGGTTGCTGTAGAAGAGGACAGTTGCGCGGCGGGACGTCGCAGGGTTAGCGTGAGGGCGCATGAAGACACGAGCTGCCATCCTCACCCGCTCTGGCGCACCGGCGCCGTATGCCGTCTCGAGACCGCTGGAAATCGCCGAAATCGAGCTCGCACCGCCCGGCCCGGGAGAAGTGCTGTTGCGAATGGGTGCAGCGGGACTCTGCCACTCAGACCTCTCGGTCATCGACGGCAATCGGCCGCGACCCGTACCGATGGCGCTCGGTCACGAGGGTGCGGGTGTGGTCGAAGAACTCGGTGAAGGCGTGAACGATCTTGCCGTAGGCGATCATGTGGTCACGGCGTTCGTACCGAGCTGCGGGCACTGTGCGCCCTGCGCCGGTGGCCGGCCGGCACTGTGCGAACCCGGACTCGCAGCCAACACGGCGGGGACCTTGTTGAGTGGCGCTCGCCGACTGCGCCGTGGCGCCGAAGAAATCCATCATCACCTCGGAGTCTCGGCCTTTGCCGAATACGCCACGGTCTCGCGCAATTCTTTGGTTAAAGTCGATCGCAGCCTGACTTTCGCGCAGGCGGCCGTATTTGGCTGCGCGGTCATCACGGGCACCGGCGCCGTCATCAACACCGCTGATTTGCCACCGGGTCGCAGTGTCGCCGTGATCGGACTCGGCGGCGTCGGACTCGCCGCCCTGCTCGGTGCAAGAGTGCGCGAGGCCACCACTCTCGTCGCCATCGATCTGGCCGAACAAAAACTCGCCATCGCCAGCACGCTCGGTGCAACACACACGTTCAATGCCGGCGATCCGCAATGCGTCGAAGCCGTCCGTGAGGCGACGCGCGGCGGAGTCGACTTCGCTTTCGAGATGGCGGGCTCGGTCAAGGCGATGGAACTCGCTTACCGAATCACCCGTCGCGGTGGCACCACGGTCACTGCGGGTCTATCGCATCCGCAATCAATGTTCAGCATTCCGCATGTGGGCATCGTCGCCGAAGAGCGCACCATCAAAGGCAGCTACCTCGGCAGCTGCGTACCCTCACGCGACATTCCGCGCTACATCGAGTGGTTTCAGGCAGGGAAACTGCCTGTTGATCGACTGCTCTCGGAGACGATCAGCCTCGAGCAGATCAACGAGGGCTTCGATCGGCTCGCCGCCGGTACAACCTTGCGTCAGACGGTCACGCTGCCCGCATCGTAATCATAGAGTGTGCGCAGCTCGGCCATACCGGCGCCGAGCGCCTTGACCTGCTGCAGCGGGTCATCGGCAAAATAAAGTTCCGATCGCGATCGCGACATGACCAGCGCAGCGCTGACGCGTGCGTGGCGCGCACGCTCGTAGCGCTGCATTGCCTCCTGCGGATCCGCCGCGAGGATCGCGACACGGCCGAGCACGGCGGCATCTTCGAGTGCCATCACCGCGCCCTGGCCGGTAAACGGCGGCATCGGATGTGCGGCATCGCCGAGCAGCGTGGCTCGGCCGCTCGTCCACGTGGGCAGCGGATCACGATCGAAAAGCCCCCACTTGAACAGCCGATCGGCCGGCGTCAACGCGAGCAAGCGCAGGCTGTGTGACTCGAAGTCGGCAAACTCGTCCAGCACTTCGCGCAATTCGGAGCGGACCGACCAGCCCTCTTCCATCCAGGCCTCCCGCCTTGCGATGGCGACGTAATTGACCACTGCACCGCGCCGCAAGGGATAACGCATCAACATGCGGCGCGGACCCACGGTCATGCACAGCGGCGGCTCGAGGAGATCGTGAGGCACGAGCTCGCCGGGAATGAGACCGCGCCAGGCCACATAGCCAGTGAAGTTCGGACGGTCTGGACCGAACAAGAGCGCTCGCGTCGTCGAGTGAATGCCATCGGCACCCACCAGCCAATCGGCCTCGCAGCGACGACCATCGCTCAGCGTTACCGAGATGCCATCCGCTCGTGACTCGAGACCGTGCAACGCAACACCTGTCGTGATGCAGTGCGGATCGAGGGCACGGACAGCAGACAACAACGCCGCGTGCAGATCGGCACGATGCACGTGATAAAGCGGTACGCCATAACGATCGCGACTCTGGTCCTGCGGCAGCGTTACCAATGTTTCGCCAGTCGAAAAGTGACGAATGCAGCCTGCGGGCGGATTGTTGCCGATCTTCGCCAGAGCTTCGCCGAGCCCGAGTGCGATCAGCGCCTTGCCGGCGTTTGGCGTGATGCTCAGACCTGCACCCACCTCGCCCAAGGTTTCGACCTGTTCGAATACGCGTACCTGCTGACCGGCACGCAGCAGACCGAGCGCGGCCGCGAGTCCACCGATACCTGCACCGGAAACAATGACCGAGGATTTCATTGATTTGATGCCGGTCTGACCGGCAAAGGCACGCTGCAAAGATCGATACGGCCCGCCGGAAACTTGTACCACTCGTCGCGGCGGTTACGCCGTGCCTCGACCGTTGCGGCAAAACTTGCCGAATCGGTACGCAGCAGTTCGAGCTCGGTCCGCTCTGCAGCCGGCACGTCTGCCGCAATGCGCAGCGCCCGAATCGGCACGCGCTCGGCGGCTGTCGCGTAAAAGCCCAGCGCTTCGCTGCCCCGCGGCAGCGCCGCGAGCAATTCCATGCCGCTCACCGCGCGACCGAGCAAGGTGATGTTGCGATCGAGCTGGCGCGGCGCATGACCAATGACGACATAGAGCTCGGCAGCGCTGCCCGAGTTGGCGGCAGTATCTCGGCCGACACCCAGGGCACCATAGCAATGCGCAAGCCAGATTCGACCGCTCGCACGATCGCCCGCTGCGGGCAAACCGTTCACGAAGCCCACCTGTGGCGCGAAGACATCGCCATCTGCGAGCGGCGTGAACACGAGCTCGTCACTCCACTCACGCTCGAATTCCGCCGGGACACTCGCGGCGGCGCCGACGATCTTTTTCTTGCCCTCGGCATCACCCCATTGCGTGACAAAATTGTCCTGAACCCGATTGATGCTGAGTCCGTCGAACCACGCCGCCTTGATCAGCGCACGCAGGTTGTCGAGATGGCGAGGGGCGAATTCGGGTGACAACTCGAAGACGACGCGGCCCGCATCGAGCTCGAGATAGAGCGTGCGCTCTGGATCGAGGCGTCGCCACTCGTCGGCTCGCGAGGCGGCGAGTATCGCACTCACCGTCGATGGCACACGCGACACCGTCAGCATGCCGCTGGTCGGAAACAGCGGTTTGCCGTTGGCCCCCAACAGGATATCTTCGATGCCGAACGATTCGCGCGTGACGCGATAGGTCATCTGCGGCGAAATCTTCTGCTTGAATGCCACGCTGTCATAGCGGCAATCGCGGGGGCGCACGCGAGCGACGAAAACACCCGCCGGCTCGCTTGACCAGCGAATTTCGCAACCTGCCGGAAAACCCTGAAAACCCGCCGCTGCGGGCGAGCCGGCCGCAGCCACCCGCGACAAACGCAACGGGTCGGACTCGAAGTTGGCGAGTGCCAGCGTCGCGGGAATCATGAAGGAGCGCATGCTGTTGCGCGTGCGCCGCGGATCGGCGTCGAACACGTACAGCTTTTGCTGCCAAGGCGTTGCCGAGTCGAGGGTATCGCGCGAGATCTGATGCAGGAACACGAACATGCCGAAAGTTGGCAACTCGAGTCGTACGATCTTGTGATGCAGCGCGGTGCGACGCAGTCCGGCAGGATCAAGCGGATCGGGAATCTCGCCCGAATAGCGGCCGGGCAGCAGTTCGACGATCTGCTGCAATTCGCTGTCGAGTGCAGACGGCGCCGGCGCGGCGACGGTCGCGGAGGCGGATGCAGGCGTGATCGCGAGCGCACTCCAGCCCGCAACAAAACAAGCGACGAAAAAGGTCCGCAGCGGCAATGAGGTTGGCGTCATGGCGACATTCTAGCCCGGCGGCTCTTCGCCTAAACTGCGGGGCATGAACATCGATGCAAAACGCCGCGCGCTCACGGGCGGCCTGGTCGCCCCTCATCAGGGCGGAGCCAAGTCGGCGATGGTCCGGGTCGGTCGCGAGACGCAGGGTCGCGGCGGCAAGGGGGTGACGGTGATCAGCGGGCTACCGCTCGCACCCACGGCGCTCGAGGAACTTGGGCGTCAGCTCAAGAAGCGCTGCGGCTGCGGCGGGACGGTTCGAAACGGCGTGATCGAGATCCAGGGCGACCACCGTGACCTGCTCGTCGCGGAGCTGGTGCGGCTCGGTTGGGCTGCGAAACGTTCGGGCGGCTGACTTCGACAATCGTAAAGGTCGGGGTCGGCAACACCGGCACGCTTTGGCGCATGGTGCGTTCGATATCGCGCAACAGACCCGCCTCATCGGGAGCGACCAGACTCACGGCACGCCCCGTGGAACCCGCCCGCGCGGTGCGCCCGATGCGATGCACGTAATCTTCGGGAACGTTCGGCAGTTCGTAGTTCACGACCTGAGGTAATTCTTTGATGTCGAGCCCGCGCGAGGCGACTTCGGTGGCGACGAGCGCGGCAATTCGGCCCGCCTTGAAATCCTCAAGAGCACGTACCCGGGCAGCCTGACTCTTGTTACCGTGGATCGCTGCCGCGCGGATACCTGCACCCTCGAGCTGCTGCGCCAGACGGTTCGCGCCGTGCTTGGTGCGCGTGAATACCAACGCCTGGAACCACGGTCCCTCGTCGGTCGCACCGTTCTGGAAAAGATGCACGAGCAGATGTCGCTTGCTTTCTTTGGGAACACGGAAAGCCACCTGTGACACCCGCTCGGCCGTGGTGTTGCGCGGCGCCACTTCGATGGTGATCGGGTTACGCAGCATGCGCGCGGCGAGGTCGCGGATATCGTCCGAGTAGGTCGCCGAGAACATGAGGTTCTGACGATCCTGCGGCAACATCTTGAGGATGCGCTTGATGGCGTGGATGAAGCCCATGTCGAGCATGCGGTCTGCTTCATCGAGCACCACATGGCGCACGCCGGACAAGTCGAGCACGCCCTGCTCGACAAGATCGAGCAGGCGACCAGGCGTCGCGATCAGCAGATCACACCCGCGATGCAAGGCATCGATCTGCGGACGCTCGCTCACACCGCCAAAGATCACGACCGTGCGCAGATTGGTATAGCGACCATAGGTACGTGCGTTCTCGGCGATCTGTGCGGTGAGCTCGCGCGTCGGACTGAGCACGAGCACGCGCGGCGCACGACCCGCTGCGGCACCGAGTTTCTGGATCAGCGGCAGCACGAAACCGGCAGTCTTGCCAGTACCGGTCTGTGCACCGGCGAGCACGTCGCGGCCGGACAGCACTGCGGGAATCGCCTTGGCTTGGATGGGAGTTGGCGTGTCGTAGCCTTTCTCGGCCACGGCACGCAACAGCTCGGGCTGTAGCCCGAGATCGGAAAACTGCATCGGAAAAAACCTCTGGGTAGCTCAGCGCCGGGCTTCGAGTTCGGCCCAGCGGTCATAGGCGGTCTCGATCTCGGTCGACAACGCCTGCAGTGCCGCTAGGGTATCACGCAGCTCGGCCTGCGGGCGGGAATAAAACGTCGGGTCGGCCACACGCGTGTCGAGTTCGCTCTTGCGTGCCTCGAGCTCCTCGATGCGCTGCGGCATTGCCTCGAACTCGCGTTGCTCCTTGAACGACAGCTTGCGACGCTTCGTCGCGCTTATATCCGTTGAGGCAACAAAGGATGCATCAGTCTCCTTCTCGATCGCCGACGATTTTGGTCGCTGCTGCAGCGTATCCTGCTGCAGCCGCGCATCGCGCTCATCGCGCCACGCGCGCCAATCGCTCCAGCCGCCGACGAACTCCTGCACGCGTCCATCGCCCTCAAGCACCAACAGACTCGTAGCGACACGATCAAGAAATGCGCGGTCGTGGCTGACGAGCAAAAGCGTTCCGTCGAAACCCGCCACCCGCTCTTCGAGCAGATCGAGTGTGTCGATATCGAGATCATTGGTGGGTTCATCCATGACCAGGAGATTTGCCGGGCGTGCAAACAGTCGCGCCAACAGCAGCCGATTGCGCTCACCTCCCGACAGCGCCTTCGCCGGGGTGAGCAGCTGGTCGGGCCTGAAGAGGAAGTCGCGCAGATAACCCGAGACGTGACGATTTTCGCCGGCGATCGGCACGAACGAATTGCCATCGTTGACGTTGTCCGCCACCGAAGATTCGAGATCGAGTTGCTCGCGCTGCTGATCGTAGTACGCCACTTCGAGACGTGCCCCGCGCTTCAACCGACCGCTGGTCGCTTCGACTTCGCCCAGCAGCAGTTTGAGCAGCGTGCTTTTGCCGGCACCGTTTGGCCCGACGATGCCGATGCGATCGCCACGCATGATGCGCGCATCGAAGTCGCGAATGATGCAGCGCTCGCCGAAGTGCACGCTGACACGCTCCGCCTCGAAGAGGCAGCGAGATGACTCGTTTGCCTCGGCGATCTCGAAACCCGCATGCCCGATGCGTTCGCGGCGCGCACGACGCTCGCGGCGCATCTCGATCAGCGCGCGAACACGCCCCTCATTGCGAGTACGACGTGCCTCGACGCCACGACGAATCCAGACTTCTTCCTGCGCCAGCTTGCGATCGAACTCGGCGTTGGCCTTGGCTTCGATCTCGAGCTGCAGGTTTTTTTTGACGACGTAGTCGTCGTAGTTGCCGGGCCAGGAACTCAGTATGCCGCGATCCAACTCGACCACACGAGTAGCGAGTCGGTTGACGAAGGCTCGATCGTGACTGACAAAAAGCAATGCGCCGCGATACGCCGCCATCACGTCTTCGAGCCACTCGATCGCCGCAATATCAAGATGATTGGTGGGCTCATCAAGCAGCAATACATCAGGCTCGGCAACCAGCGCCCGTGCGAGCAGCGCCCGCCGTCGCCAACCCCCCGACAGTGCACTGAATTGCGCCGCAAGATCGAGGCCGAGACGCGAACATGCCGCGGCGACCCGATGATCGATTTCCCAGCTGTCGAGTCCTGCCGGCAAGCCTGCGGTCACTATCTCGCGGACGGTCGCATCGGGTGCGCTGTCGAGATCTTGCGCAAGCAGTGCAACTCGCGCACCGGGGCGGATCCAGACCTCGCCGTCATCGGCCACCGCAAGCCCCGCGAACAAACGCAGCAACGAGGACTTGCCCTCGCCGTTGCGACCGATCAGGCAGACGCGCTCCCCCGGCTCGACCTGCAGCGCGACATGATCGAGCAGCGGTCGCGAGCCAAAGGCCAGCGACACGTTATCGAGACGCAGCAGCACGTGGCGCGATCAGCCCGTCGACATGGTCAGCGCTACTCCTGACCGACCGAACCACTCGAGCGCGCTGCGAAACGCCGGCTCGGCATCCTCGCGACGGAACGACGCGCGGTAATCGGCATAGAAACCGTGCTCGGCCTCGGGATAAACGGTGATCGATGACGCCTTGGCGGCAGCCGAGACCTCGGCGGCAGCGAGTGCAGTACGCATCTGCTCGACGGTATCGAGCGGGATGCCGCGATCGCGACCGGCATAGAGTCCGAGCACGGGCGCGCGCAGGCTGGCCGCGACATCCACCGGATGCTTCGGCTGCAACTCACTCGGCTGACCCACCAGTCTGCCGTACCAGGCGACCCCTGCAGCGACCTCAGCCGAGTAGGCCGCGTACAGCCAGGTGATGCGCCCACCCCAGCAGAAACCGGTGATGCCGATCTTGCCGGTACCGCGCTCGCTGCGAGCCCAGCGCACCGTGGCATCCAGATCGCTCATGACCTGTGCATCGGGGACCTTGGCAACGATATCGCGCATCAGCACTTGTAGATCGGTGACGGTCGCCGGATTGCCCTGGCGAGCGAACAGCTCTGGTGCGATGGCGAGTGCACCGCGCTTGGCGAAACGCCGACAGACATCGCGAATATGTTCGTGTACTCCAAAGATTTCCTGGATGACCAGCACCACGGGCAGATTGGTACCGCGCGCAGGTCGCGCAAAGTAGGCGGGCAGCGCGCCGTCCGCGACCGGAATTCGTGTTTCTCCGGCTTCGAGTCCGGCCGTGTCGGTGGTGATCGTCGAGGCGCTGATCGGCAAAGTCGCTGCGGCGAAGCCGCCGGCCAAAGCGGTGGTGACGAACCCGCGGCGATCGAGCGTGGCGAGCGGTCGCAAACTGCGCAGATCATCTTGCATCGGTCGATCCTCCGGAGTTCGGTGTTGCGGGCGAGGACAAAGGTATCAGCACCTCATTGCGCCGCATGAACCACGGCATGAAGGGCGCATCGTAGCGGGCGATGATCGCACTATCGCCGGCCTCGGGCTGCAAGCGCTTGCGTTCGAGCAGCGCTCGCAGATCACGTTCATGCTCGCGAAAGTTTTCTTCGGTCCAGCGACCGGTGTAGCGCCACACGGCGACCTTGCGCGCCGGAACTTCGCGGATCGACACCCGCGGATCGAGGGGGCGCGGCACGGTCTCGCGCGTGAACTTGCGCGGCACGACAAAGCCCACCCGATAGACGCCATCGACGCTCGCCTGTTCCACCGGCGCGGTCATGGCGATCTTCTCGCCACGGCCTTGCGCGGACTGTTCGACTGGCGCCGTCATCGCAATCTCGGTCCGTGCGGTATTGCCGCCGCTGATATAACGAAACAAGCGGCCGAAGGCGATGTTGCCGGCGTTCATGAAGCCAGACTCGACCTCGGTCTCGGCCAGCAGGTAGGGCGAGTACTCGCGCAACTCGTAGGAGCCGTCCTGTTCAAGCACGCGATATTCGGGAATCTCGATCGCCATGGCCGACTCCACCGGAAGCAGCAGTGCTGCGAGCAGCAACCACCAGCGCCCGCGCATCAGAGTACCTCGAAGAGTCCGGCAGCACCGATGCCACCCGCCACACACATCGTGGTCACGACATATTTGACCCCGAGCCGCTTGCCCGCGAGCAGCGCGTGACCCACGAGTCGCTGACCACTCATGCCGTAGGGATGACCGATGGCGATCGCGCCACCGTCGACGTTCAAACGATCATCCGGGATGCCGAGCGTATCCCGGCAATAGACCACCTGTACCGCGAAGGCTTCGTTGAGTTCCCACAAACCGACATCGGCGATGTTCACGCCGGCGCGTTTCAATAATTTTGGTACGGCAAACACGGGGCCTATCCCCATCTCATCGGGCTCGCAGCCCGCCACAGCGAAGCCGCGAAACACGCCGAGCGGTTTCGCGCCGACGCGAGCTGCCTCGGCTGCGCTCATGACGACGCAGGCACCGGCACCATCCGAGAATTGACTCGCGTTGCCCGCGGCCACGCTGCCGCCCGGTGTCGCCGATTTGATCTTGGCGATCGCCTCGACCGTCGTACCCTCGCGCAGACCCTCGTCCTGCGCGAGCGTGACCTCGCGCGTATAAAGCTTGCCACCGGCCGATTGATCGATCCCTGCCATGCGCACGGTGATCGGCGCGATTTCGGCATCGAAGTGACCCGCGGCGCGTGCGGCACAGGCACGTTGCTGACTACGCGCACCATATTCATCCTGACGTTCGCGCGAAATGCCGTAACGCGTGGCAACGGTCTCGGCGGTCTGCAGCATGGTGTGATAGACGGAGGGCTTGTTCTTCAGCAGCCAAGCCTCGGTGTGCATATGCGTGTTGGCCTCGGCTTGCACGCAGGAAATCGATTCGAGGCCGCCGGCGACGAATACGTCACCCTCATCGGCGATGACTCGTTGCGCCGCGAGCGCAATCGCCTGCAGTCCCGAAGAACAAAAGCGCGCCACGGTCAGGCCCGGCACAGTCACCGGCAGTCCGGCGCGCAGCGCCGCCTGCCGCGCGATGTTGAGACCTGTTGCACCCTCGGGGTTGCCACAGCCCATGATCACATCGTCGATCGAAGCCGGGTCGATGCCCGCACGTTCGACGGCTGCCTTGATCACGTGCGCCCCCATGGTGGCGCCATGGGTCATGTTGAGTGCGCCCTTCCAGCTCTTGGCGAGTGGCGTGCGCGCCGTGGAGACGATGACGGCCTCACGGCCCGATGCTGTGCGGCTCATGCGGCACCTCCGTTGAACGAACGACCTTCGGCGGCCCGCTGCTCGATGAGTGGCGCCGGCTTCCAGAACTCGGCATCGCCCCCGGCTTGTGCGGCAAAGCCGCGCATCCGTCGCGCCACCTCGTAGAGCGTTTGCGAATCGGCGTATTGCATCGGCCCACCGCGCCACACCGGAAAGCCGTAACCCATGAGATAGACAATGTCGATGTCGGATGCGCGCTGGGCGATCTTTTCTTCGAGGATGCGCGCTCCCTCATTGACGAGCGCATAGACAAGTCGATCGACGACTTCGCGGTCATCGAGCTTGCGCAGCGGTTTTCCGGCCTCTTGCCGCGCGGCATCGATCAGCGCAGCGACGATCGGCGAGGGATAGGCCGTACGATCACCCTTGCGGTAGTCATACCATCCGGCTCCGGTTTTCTGCCCGAAACGGCCCGCTTCGCAGAGCCGATCAGCGATGACCTGCCGGTGCTTGATGGTGCCTTCGGCGTACTGCCGCTTGCGGATGGACCAGCCGATGTCGTTGCCGGCGAGATCGCCCATGCGGAAAGGACCCATCGCAAAACCGAATTTTTCGATGGCCTTGTCGATCTGCTCGGGGCTCGCACCCTCGTCCACCATCTGCATCGCCTGCGCCGAATAAGCGTGGATCATGCGATTGCCGATGAAACCGTCGCAGACCCCCGACACGACCGCAGTCTTCTTGATTTTTTTGGCCAGTGTCATTGCCGTGAGCAGCACATCGGGAGCGGTTTTTGCGCCGCGCACCACCTCGAGCAGGCGCATGACGTTTGCCGGGCTGAAAAAGTGCAGCCCGATCACGTCTTGTGGTCGGGCAGTGAAGGCAGCAATTCGATCGACGTCGAGCGTCGAGGTGTTGGTGGCGAGGATCGCGCCTTGCCGCAAGGTGGCATCGAGCGTACGGAAGACTTTTTCTTTGACACCCATTTCTTCGAAGACCGCCTCGATCACCAGATCGACATCGGCGATTTGTGCGTAGTCGAGGACCGGCTTGAGCAGCGCCATGCGTGCCTCGAGTTTTGCCGCATCGAGTTTGCCTTTCTTGAGCTGGCCTTCGTAGACCTCGCGGATGCGCCCGACGCCACGCCCGAGCGCTTCTTCGTTGAGCTCGAGCAGGCGCACGGCGATACCGGCATTGAGAAAATTGATCGAGATACCGGTGCCCATAGTGCCTGCGCCCACCACCGCGACCGCCTTGATCTCGCGCGGCCGGGTATCGGCTGGCAGATCATCGATGCGTGCAGCCGCACGTTCGGAAAAGAAAACATGGCGCAGTGCAGCCGACACCGGCCCGTCCATCAATCGCTTGAACTGTCGGGCCTCTTCTTCGAGGCCGGCATCGAAGGATTTTTCGGCGCCGACCTGCACGGCATCGATGATGGCCAGCGGCGCCGGATATTCCTTGAAGGCAGTCTTCGCGGTATTGCGGGCAAACTGCAGGAGGGCCTGCAAATCCGGATCGCGCACCTTGAGGTCCCGCGCTCTCGGCAAGGCCTTGCCCTCGCGCCGCGCCGCCGCAGAGGCCTCGGCCACCGCGGTCGCAGCCGCCAGAAGATCCGTCTCGACGACGCCGTCGAGCAATGGCGATTTGGCGAAGAGACCCACCGGCATCGGCTCGCCGGAGAGCATGACGTTGATCGCGCCTTCGACCCCGATGAGTCGCGGCAAACGCTGCGTGCCGCCTGCGCCCGGCAACAGGCCGAGTTTGACCTCTGGCAGGCCGATCTTGGCGCTGGCGAGCGCCACACGATGATGACAGCCCATCGCCAGTTCGAGCCCGCCGCCAAGTGCCACGCCTTCGATTGCGGCGACGACGGGCTTGGACATCGATTCGAGAAAAGAGATCAAGGTCCAGAGCGAGGGGCCGCGCCGCATGTTCGGACCGCCGAACTCGCGAATGTCGGCGCCTGCGCTGAAGGTGGCGTTGGAGCCGGCGAGTACCACGCCGTCCACCTCGGCATCCTGCGCAGCACGTTCGAGTGCGGCGAGCAGATCGCGTCGCAACTCGTAACCGAGACTGTTCACGGGCGGCGCTTCAAAAGCGATGAGCGCGATGCGCCCTTGGGCGGAATATTGCACTCGGGTCATGACGTTCTCACCTCACTTGTTCTGCAAACCGCCAGTCAACACGATGCGCATCGCCGCTTCTACCGACAGGTCGGTGGGGACGATGCGCTCACGCGGCAAATAAACGGTGTATCCGCCGATCTGATAACTCATGGGCAAATAAACCGCGACCAAAGAATCATCTGTTCCGACTCCCGGCAAACTTGCGTTTTCCTGAGTGACGAAGCCGATCACGCGTCCGGGTCCAAAGTCGACCATTACCACCCGCTGCAGTTCCCCGCCGCCACCGCCGACGCGCATCAGCCCCGTCAGATCACGCAACGCGGCGAACACGGTCTTGACCACCGGAACGCGCAGCAACAAAGATTCACCAAGTTCGAAGAAGCGGCGCACCAGATAGGCATTCACCAGCAAACCAACCATCGCCAGCAACAACAAGCCGGCAACCAGCCCCATGCCGGGCCGATAAAAACTCTCGGGCAACAGCAATTTGAGCGGTTCGGACAGCAGGGTCTCCGCCGTCATGCCGAGCCACCACGTGAAGTAGAGCGTCAGGCTGATGGGCAGGATGGTCAGCAGCCCCTTGAGCAGGATGCGGCTGAGGGTTTTCATGCGAGGGTCATCTCCACGCTCGAAGTATACGTGCCGCCCGCAACGGGCACCCGACTGCTGCCGCGCAGTCGTCAGCGACGGAGAAAATGGCTACCGGGGTCCTGCCGAACCTCCACGAACCACCAGCGTTCGCCCTCGGGCAAGCCCTGGAATGGCGTGATGTGGATGCGTCCAGGGCGTCCCCGGCCGGCATCGGGTACGGCGATCGAAACCCGACCCTCGCGCATGCCTTCGAGCATGGCGGGAAACATCTGCTCGGCCCAAATCGTCGGCGGGTGCCCGGCCACGAGCTTGCCGCTCGTCACATCGATCACGAAACGGTCGGTGGCACTGTCCGGGATCATCGCATCGAGCGCCGACCCGAGAGTCCGCGGCGTGCATTCGATTGGATTGAACATCAGCACATGCTGGGTCGCCGCGCCTTCGTCCTCCGTCACCCGCACGGTCATGGTCATAAGTCGCAGGGCGCGCTGATCCGCAGTGCGCGCGAGCACGAGCTTCTGACGCGCGAGATCCGCAAGGTTGGCCCCGCGCGTGCCCACGAGCACGGTATCTAGTCCGGGCCGACCCACCGGCTGATCCAATCCGAGAACCTTGCGGCACTCGGCATTGACGTAGATCAGCCGCGAGGTCGAGTCGGTAACCATGCAACAGACCGGGATGGCGTGCATGGCCGAGGCGATCTCCGAGTTGCGACGTGCGAGTGCGTGCGACTGATCGCGGATTGCGCGCGCTTCGCCCTCGGCAAAGCGGCGCAGATCATCGAGTCGCATGCCTAAATACGCGACCGTGCGGAACAGCCAGCTCGCGACAACCGTCATCACGATGATCGCCGAAACGGGATCGACGGACACGAGACGACCCGCTTCGCCCTTGAACACCAGCAGAGTACGCAACAACCACGCTGCCGTCGGCAAACCGAAAAGCAGCAGCAACTGTATGGAAAACGTCGATGCCCTCTGTTGATGCAGGCGCCATGATTCGAGGGTCGCCCACGCACTCGCGAGCAGACAGGTCACGCCGAAGATGATCAGCGTCAAGGCGCCGCGACCGCTCCACCACAGCAACAAGACGCCCGCCATCCATAATCCGCTCGCCACAATCGCGCGACGACCTAAGAAACCGCGGGTCAAGAAGTCGGGTTCACGCAAGCAACGGAGGCTGATGCCCTGCATGACCGTGGCGATAGCGTGCAGCAACGTAGCCAGAGAAAGCATGAAAGGCACTGCGCCCTCCCCCAGGGGTAGGACGGTGAGTGCCGGCGAGACACCCCCCAGCGCATAGGCCCGCCACCAAAGGCGTGCCGAGGTGTCGCGCATGCCGAAGGACCAAATGCCGATGATGCCGACGCCAATCGACAAAAAGGCACCGAAAGTCAGCGTGAATTGCACAGCCGAAAACATTCGGGGCGCAGTGTTGCCTTTTGGTCAGACGACGTCCGTCACTGGATGCACGGAGTATTTCGATACCGGTGGCAACGCTGTTAGCATTTCCTTGCCGCGCTTGTCGCACGGGTCGCAATAGTCAGGAAGCCACCGTTCATGCAAAACAACCCCCCAACGCCCGCCATGGCCCGCGGCTGGCTCGCCCGCAGCCTCGATATCGTCGAGCGCCTCGGCAATCGGCTGCCGGATCCGGCGGTGTTGTTTCTGTTGCTCATGCTGCTCGCCTGGGTGATCAGCAGCCTGCTGTCGCACGTGACCTTCACCGAGATCGACCCGCGCAGCGGCATGCCAATCGTGATTCGTGATCTGCTGGCCGGTGAATCGCTGACGAGTTTCATGGCCTCGATGGTATCGACCTTCACGAGCTTCCCGCCGCTCGGCGTAGTACTGGTTGCGATGCTCGGTTTGGGTGTTGCCGAACACACCGGCTTCATCAATGCCATGCTGCGTGCCGCAATGTCGGTGACGCCAAAGCGCCTGCTGACGCCAGCACTGATCGCCGTCGGCATACTCAGTCACGTCGCGGTCGATGCGGGTTACGTCTTGGTCATTCCGCTCGGGGCGGTAATCTTCCATGCTGCTGGCCGACATCCGCTCGCCGGCATTGCCGCAGCTTTCGCAGGCGTATCGGGTGGCTTCAGCGCGACACTCGGCGTGCCCTCCAGTCTCGATCCGCTGCTGGCGGGCCTGACGCAAACTGCCGCTCAGCTCGTTGATCCGACCGTCATCGTCAATCCGCTCAACAATTTCTATTTCACCACGGCCTCTTCGGCGCTGATCGTGCTGCTCGGCTGGGCACTGACCGATCTTGTCATCGAACCTCGGTTGCGTGGCACACCCGTGGACGGCGACCCGGCAAATCTGCCGACGCAGGACCCGCTGAAGGATGGCGAGCGACGGGGTTTGCGCGCGGCGCTCTTCACGATGGTGATCGCGATCGCGCTATTTGCCTTGACGCTGCTTCGCGAGGATACGCCTTGGGCTGCTGCACCGAATGCTGCCGGAGAGCGCTTGCTGCTTGCTTCCGGCGCACCGCTCATGCAGTCGATCGTACCGATCATCTTCATCGGGTTTCTGCTGCCCGCCATCGCCTACGGTGTGGTAGCCGGCAGCGTCAAAACACATCGTGACATCGTCGCCGGAATGACGAAATCCATGTCGGGCATGGGTTACTACATCGTCATGGCGTTTTTCTGTGCGCAATTCATCTACGCCTTCGGACAATCGAATCTCGGCGCACTGCTCGCACTCAAGGGTGCAAATGCGCTGCGCGAAGCCGCCCTGCCCCTCGGGGTAACCCTCGCGGGCATCGTCATGCTCACGAGCGTCGTCAACCTGCTGGTGGGATCCGCCTCGGCCAAATGGGCCTTGATCGGTTCGATCATGGTGCCGATGCTGATGCAACTCGGTGTCTCGCCGGATCTGACGCAGGCCGCTTATCGAGTGGGCGATAGCTCCACCAACATCATCACGCCACTGCTGCCGTATTTCCCGCTGATCGTGGTGTTTTGTCGACGCTATGTGCAGGGTACCGGCATCGGCACGCTGGTCGCACTCATGCTGCCGTATTCTTTGACGTTCATCGTTTGCTGGACGGGCTTTTTGCTGTTGTTCTGGGGGCTGGATCTGCCACTCGGGATCGGTGCCAGCTACGAGTATGCGGCGACCGGCGAGTCAGCACGCTGACCATGTATCTGCCCTCGCAATTCAGGGAGGACGACGGCGCCTTCGTCGAATCTTTTGTCGATGCGCACCCGCTCGCGACAGTGGTAGTCCCGCTGAACGGCAAGACACTGATTGATCACATACCCTTCATGCGTCGCCACTCACTGACGAGAGGCGGTACCTTGATCGCCCATGCGGCCAAGGCAAATCCGCTGTCGAGGGTGCTGATCACCGGCGTTCCGGCCGCGCTCGTATTCACGGGTGCCAGCGCCTACGTCTCGCCGTCCTGGTATCCGTCAAAAGCCCTGCATCACGAAGTCGTGCCGACGTGGAATTACGTCGCGGTACATGTCCACGGCATGTTGCGCTGCACCACAGACGATCTGGAGAAGCGCGGCTTCGTCGATGCGCTGACGCGAAAGATGGAAGCGTCAAACCCGACGCCGTGGAGCATCGAGGATGCACCAGCGACATATCTCGAAAAAATGCTGGACGGGATCGTCGGTCTGATCTTCGACATCGAGTCGATCACGTCCAAGACCAAGGCGAGCCAGAATCGCTCGTCGGACGATCAACAAGGTGTCATGGAGGGACTGCTTGCGGTCTCGGCGGACGACGCGGCAGCGACGGTCGAACGGTTCGTTAGGGGAAAAGCCCGCGT
>JBILGD010000006.1:0-43707 GCA_044351225.1 Steroidobacteraceae bacterium | reverse complement strand
CGGGTGGCGACCAGCGCTCTCGATGCAGCGTCACGCTACCTTCATTGCGCGGCAGGCCATAGAAATCGGGGCCGAACAATGAGGCGAAACCTTCCAGTCGCGGCAGAGCACCGGCATCCTCGAAGACTTCCGCGTACAGCTCGAGTGCGGCATGTGCCGAATACATCCCCGCGCAGCCACAGCTCGCTTCCTTTGTGCCGCGCGCGTGCGGCGCGCTGTCGGTACCGAGAAAAAACCGCGGATTACCGCTCGTTGCTGCCTCGATGAGCGCTTGCCGGTCGGGTTCGGTTTTGAGGACAGGCAGGCAATAAAAATGAGGACGAATGCCGCCCTGGAAAATTGCATTGCGGTTGTGCAGCAAATGCTGCGGAGTGATCGTGGCGCCGACGCCTGGGCGTGCGCCGGCTACGAACTGCACGGCAGCTTGCGTGGTGATGTGTTCGAAGACAACTTTGAGTCGCGGATGCCGCTCCACGAGTGGGGCGAGCACCTCGTCGATGAAACATCGCTCGCGGTCGAACACATCGACATGCTCGTGCGTCACTTCGCCATGCACTTGCAGCACGAGACCCAACTCGGCCATGTGCGCCAGTGCATCGTCGAGCCGACGAATATCGGTCACTCCAGCGTCCGAGTGCGTGGTCGCACCTGCGGGGTAGAGCTTGCAGCCCACAATGAACCCGCTGGCTTTGGCGTGGTCCAGTTCGGTGACGCTCATGTGATCGAACAGGTACAGCGTCATCAGAGGCATGAAGTCCGAGCCTGCGGGCCGCGCCGCGAGGATTCGTTCGCGATACTGCGCGGCCAGCGCGGTGCTCGTCACCGGCGGCTTGAGATTCGGCATGACGATCGCTCGCGCGAACTGCCTTGCGGTGTGCGGCAACACCGCCGCGAGCGCGGCGCCGTCACGCAAATGCACGTGCCAGTCGTCGGGCCTGCGCAGGGTGAGTTGCTCGCTCATGGGGGCCGGGATGCTAGCACATGGAGAAGGCTCGCCTGCGGCGACCACGGCAAGTTAACATACGGTTTTTCACAAGCACGACAGGCAGGACGGGGGTATGTCCGAAACTCATCCGGCGGATTTCGATCCGAGCGAAACCCGCGAGTGGCTGGAATCAATCGATTCAGTGCTCAAGACACACGGTCCAGAGCGCGCACATTTCCTGCTCGAGCAGCTGATCGATTACACGCGTCGCTCGGGGGCCTATCTGCCCTTCAAGCCGAATACCGCGTACCTCAACACCATCTCGACCGGTCAACAACCGGATTACCCCGGTAATCGCGAACTCGAACGCCGCATCGAGGCCTACATTCGCTGGAATGCGATGGCGATGGTGGTACAGGCCAACCGACTGTCGTCCGAGTATGGCGGGCACATCTCGACGTATGCCTCGGCGGCAACCTTGTACGAGGTCGGCTTTAACCACTTCTGGCGCGCGCCGACGGCAGATCATCCGGGCGACATGATTTTCGTCCAGGGTCACGCCTCGCCGGGTATCTACGCCCGCGCTTATCTCGAAGGACGATTGACCGAAGATCAGTTGCGCCATTTCCGACAAGAAGTCGCAGGCGATGGACTGTCGTCCTATCCGCATCCTTGGTTGATGCCGGACTTTTGGCAGTTTCCGACCGTCTCGATGGGCCTTGGGCCGATGCAGGCGATTTTTCAGGCGCGCTTCCAGCGCTATCTCGAGCACCGCGGTCTGGTGCCAGCGTCCGACCGCAAGATCTGGGCGTTTCTCGGCGATGGTGAAATGGACGAGCCCGAGTCGATGGGCGCGCTCACCATGCCGGTGCGCGAGAAGCTCGACAATCTGGTGTTCGTCATCAACTGCAACCTGCAGCGACTCGACGGACCGGTACGCGGCAACGGCAAGATCATCCAGGAGCTCGAGGCTGCCTTTCTCGGCGCTGGCTGGAACGTCATCAAAGTATTGTGGGGTTCGCGCTGGGATCCGTTGCTCGCCAAGGACAGTCAGGGTTTGTTGCGCCGCGTGATGGAAGAATGCGTCGACGGCGAATACCAGAACTTCAAGGCCAAGGGTGGTGCCTACACGCGCGAGAATTTCTTTGGCAAGTACGCCGAACTCAAGGCCATGGTCGCCAACATGTCCGATGACGAAATTTGGCGTCTGAACCGCGGCGGGCATGATCCGCGCAAGGTGTATGCGGCCTACGCCGCAGCGGCGCAGCACAAGGGTCAACCGACGGTGATTCTCGCCAAGACCGTGAAGGGTTTCGGCATGGGCAAGGCCGCCGAAGGCCAGATGGTCTCGCACCAGCAGAAAAAACTTTCGGACGATGATCTGCGGCATATCCGCGATCGTTTCAACATTCCGGTGTCGGACGAAGAAATCGCGCGCCTGCCGTTCTGCAAGCCGGCCGAGGACAGCGAGGAACTCGCCTACATGCGGTCGCGTCGAGTGTCGTTCGGCGGTTATCTGCCGACGCGACGACGTGCGGCACCACCGCTCGCCGTGCCACCTCTCGAGTCCTTCAAGCCGCTGCTCGAGAGCAGCGAAGGCCGCGAGATCTCGACCACCATGGCGTTTGTGCGCTTGCTGACCGCGCTGCTGAAAGACAAGCAATTCGGCAAACATGTTGTGCCGATCGTCCCCGATGAAGCGCGCACCTTTGGCATGGAGGGTCTGTTCCGGCAGGTCGGTATCTATTCGTCGGTGGGTCAGCTTTACACGCCGCAGGATGCGGATCAGCTGATGTCCTACCGCGAGGACAAGAAAGGACAGATCCTCGAGGAGGGCATCAACGAAGCCGGCGCAATGTGTTCGTGGATGGCGGCAGGCACCGCTTACTCGAACCACGGCATCAACATGGTGCCGTTCTACATTTTCTATTCGATGTTCGGGTTTCAGCGTGTCGGCGATTTCATCTGGGCGGCAGGTGATCTGCAGACCCGCGGCTTTTTGCTCGGCGCCACGGCTGGACGCACCACGCTCGCCGGCGAGGGCTTGCAGCATCAGGACGGACACAGCCAGTTGCTGTCGACCATGGTGCCGAACTGCCGCTCTTACGATCCCACGTTCGCCTATGAGCTGGCGGTGATCATCCAGGATGGCTTGCGTCGCATGTACGCGGACGACGAGGCGATCTTCTACTACATCACCGTGATGAACGAGAACTACGCCATGCCGGCGATGCCGGCGGGTGCGGAGCAGGGTATTCTCAAGGGACTTTATCCATTCGGCTCCTTTGCGCCCGCCAAAGCTGCAAAAACCGTGTCGGCCACCTTGCTCGGCTCGGGGACGATCCTGCGCGAGGTGATCGCTGCCGCCGAAACGCTGGCTGGCGAGTACGGGGTGCATTGCGAAGTGCTGTCCGCGCCGAGCTGGAGCGAGTTGCGCCGCGAGGGTCTCGACTGCGAGCGGTGGAGTTTATTGCATCCGGGCGAGGCACCGCGCACTCCGTATGTGTCCGATGTACTCGCCGGTTTCACCGGGCCTTTCATCGCGGCGAGCGACTATGTGCGCAACGTGCCCGAGCAGATCCGCCAGTGGGTCCCGGGACGCTACGTGGTGCTCGGCACTGATGGCTACGGACGCTCCGACGCGCGTCAGGCATTGCGGCATCACTTCGAGGTGGATCGTCGGTTCATCGTGCTGGCGACGCTGCGCGCGCTCGCCGACGAGGGCCGGATCGGCGTCGAGATCGTGCAGCATGCGATCGCCTCGCTCGGTATCGATCCGGCCAAACCCAATCCGCTCATCTCCTGACGGAATCATTGCTCATGGCACTTACCGATATTCGCGTCCCCGATCTGGGCTCGTTCAAAGATGTCGTGGTCATCGACATCCTCGTCAAGCCGGGCGATGTCCTGGAGGTCGATACCCCGATTGCCACCCTCGAGACCGAAAAGGCAACTATTGATGTGCCTTCGTCTGCAGCCGGGGTCGTGCAAGTCGTGCACATTGCGCGCGGCGGCAAGGTCAACTCGGGCGATCTCGTCGCCACGCTAGAGGTTGCCGCAGCGGCCGCTGCGTTGACTAAGACCGCTGCAGCACCCGCAACGGCTGCGATTGCGCCGTCAGCGCCTGCTGCGGCAGTGCCTGCGCCGTCCATGGCAAAGCCCGCAGCGGTGTCGGCTGCTGCGACCTCGACTGTAGGCGTGAGTGCACCGGCACAGGCGATTCCCGGCGCACGCGCCGATCTTGCGCCGATTCAGGAGGCGGGCTTTTCGCGGGCCCATGCGGGTCCGTCGGTCAGGCGCTTGGCGCGCGAACTCGGCGTCGATCTCGCGCGGGTTACCGGTAGTGGTCCGAAGGCGCGCATCACCCATGAGGACGTCAAGGCCTGGGTCAAGCAGGTCCTGCAAGGCGCGTTCGCGCCGACGGCGCCCGCACTGCCCAAGGTGCCGACCGTTGATCATGCCGCATTCGGTCCGATCGATATCCAACCGCTCGGCCGCGTGCGCCGGATCTCCGGTCCGCGACTGCATGCCGCCTGGGTCAGTATTCCGCACGTCACGCAGTTCGATGAAGCCGATATCACCGAACTTGAATCCCTGCGTCAGTCGCTAAAAGGCAAGGCGGCCGAACAGGGCGTCAAGCTCACGCCGCTCGCTTTCATCATCGCGGCCTGTGTACGCGCGCTCGCGCAGTTTCCGAATTTCAATGCCTCGCTCGATGAGTCGGGACAAAACCTCGTCTTCAAAAAATATTTCAATCTCGGATTTGCCGCCGATACGCCGAATGGGTTGCTCGTTCCGGTGATTCGCGAAGCCGAGCGCAGGGACGTATTCGCGATCGCGCGTGAACTTGCCACGCTTTCGGAGCGCGCGCGCGGCGGCAAGCTGGCCGGTGCCGATATGCAGGGCGGATGTTTCACCGTTTCGAGTCTCGGTGGCATCGGCGGCACAGCCTTCACGCCGATCATCAACGCCCCCGAGGTCGCCATCCTCGGTGTGTCGCGTTCGGTCATGAAACCCGTGTATCGCGACGGCAGTTTCGTGCCGCGGTTGATGTTGCCCTTGTCGCTCTCCTATGACCACCGCGTCATCGATGGTGCCGAGGGGGTGCGTTTCACCACGTGGCTCGCCGAGTGTCTCGCCAAGCCCGCCGAACTTGTCGCGGCGCCGCGCAGTTGAGGGCGCACTCATGAGCACACAAGAGATCCGCGTTCCCGATCTCGGCAACTTCGCCGAGGTGCCGGTGATCGACGTGTTGGTCAAAGTCGGCGAAGCCGTCGAGGCGGAGGCGCCACTGATCACACTCGAGACCGACAAAGCGTCGATGGATGTGCCGACGCCGCTCGCCGGCACCGTCACCGAGGTGCTGGTTCAAAAGGGCGTCAAAGTATCGAAGGGCAGCCTGATCGCGCGCATCGAGGTGGCCGCAACAGCCGCAGCGCCCGCCGCGGCAGCGCCTGTAGTGGCGGCACCCGCAGCGGTGGCACCTGCAGTCGCGGTACCCGCAGCGCCGGCTCCGGCGGCGGCGCCAGTCGCCGCCCCCACCATCGAAACCGGACCGGTCCCCGGTGTGCCTCAACATACTCAGGTACTGGTGCTCGGTGCTGGCCCGGGTGGTTATACGGCGGCGTTTCGTGCCGCGGATTTGGGGCTCGAGGTCACGCTGGTCGAGCGTTGGCCAACACTCGGCGGCGTGTGTCTGAACGTCGGCTGCATCCCGTCCAAGGCGTTGTTGCATGCCGCCAAGGTCGTCGATGAAGCCGCGTCCATGGCGGAGCACGGCATCGTCTTCGGGCCGCCACAGATCGACGCCGCAAAGTTGCGTGGTTGGAAATCGAGTGTGGTGCGCAAACTCACCGGTGGTCTCGAGATGTTGGCGCGACAGCGCAAGGTGACGGTGCGGCACGGCACCGGCCGCTTTGTCGCGCCGCGCATCCTCGAGATCAGCGCTGACGGCGAAACGCAGCGTATCAGTTTCGATTACTGCATCATCGCTGCAGGTTCCGAGCCCGTGCGCCTGCCGTTCGTGCCCGACGATCCGCGCGTGATGGACTCCACCGACGCGCTCGAATTGCAGGATCTGCCCAAACGCATGCTGGTCATCGGCGGCGGCATCATCGGTCTTGAAATGGGCTGCGTTTACGACGCACTCGGCGTCAAGGTCAGCGTGGTCGAGGTGATGAAGCAGTTGATGCCGGGCGCTGATGCAGATCTCGTCAAGCCGCTCGAAAAGCGTCTGCGCAAGCGTTACGAGCAGATCCTGCTCGGCGTGAAGGTCAAGGCAGTCAGCGCCGAGGTCGATGGCTTGCGAGTCACCTTCGAGGGTGATGGTGCGCCCGAACCGCAACTCTACGATCGCGTGCTCGTTGCGGTCGGTCGCAAGCCGAATGGCGCCCTGTTGAATGCCGATCAGGCGGGTGTCGCCGTGGATGCGCGCGGCTTCATTGCCGTTGACAAGCAGATGCGCACCAATGTGCCGCATATCTTTGCCATCGGCGATCTGGTCGGTCAGCCGATGCTCGCGCACAAGGCGACGCACGAAGGCAAGGTGGCAGCAGAAGTCATCGCCGGCGAAAAACGTGCCTTCGATGCTCGCGTTATTCCCTCAGTCGCCTATACCGATCCCGAAGTCGCTTGGGTCGGACTCACCGAGACCGAGGCGAAGGCGCGCGGCATTGCCGTGCAGAAAGGCTTGTTCCCGTGGGCAGCCAGCGGGCGCTCGCTGGCGCAGGGTCGGGACGAGGGGTTCACGAAATTACTTTTTGATCCGGATACTCATCGCGTGGTCGGTGGCGGTTTGGTCGGTCCCAATGCGGGCGAGTTGATCGGCGAAGTCGCGCTCGCGATCGAGATGGGCGCCGATGCCACGGACGTGGGTCTGACGATCCACCCGCATCCGACGCTCTCCGAGTCGATTGCCTTTGCCGCCGAGGCCTTCGAAGGAACGCTTACCGACCTTTACGTGCCGAAAAAGAAGTAGCACTCGCCAGTCGCTGCAACTCTTCGAGGTAAGCATTCTCGTCGGGTGCGCGGCCAGCACGCTGCGCTTCCCACAACGCCTTGCCGAGTGCTTCCATCATCTTGTGCTCGGCCTCGTGCGCATCGCTGCGCGCCGCGAGGCTGGCGTGGACGCGGGCGATCCCGGGCGGCCGGTCGGTCGATACCTGCTCGCGCAGCGCAAGATGCATCGAGAGATGCAGAAACGGATTGGTGGTGCCGCCCTCGGGCGAGAATTCGGCCTGCAGCACCTGATCGCCGCGTTCCAACCAATCGTGATACTCGGGGTGCTCGCGCAGCACCGCCACGAGCTGCGTCTCGAGCGCGGTGAGTACTTTGTCTTCGCGTGCGCGCTGCCAGGCCTGCAGCCAGCCGCGACGCAGTTCATCCCGTGAATTACCGTAGAACATCGTTGATCCCCTGTGCTCTTGGCGGCGCTCAGTCCGCAGCGCGCGTCTTGCGTGGATAGCGACAGAGATCCGCGATCGCACAGCCAGGACAATTTGGCTTGCGGGCCTTGCAGACATAACGTCCGTGCAGGATCAACCAATGATGGGCATCCTGCATAAACTCCGCCGGCACGTTCTTCAGCAGTTTTTTCTCCACGGCCAACACGGTTTTCCCTGCTGCGAGCCCGGTGCGGTTGGCAACGCGGAAGATGTGCGTATCGACGGCCATGGTCGGTTCGCCGAAGGCCGTGTTGAGCACCACGTTGGCGGTCTTGCGGCCCACACCGGGCAGCGCCTCGAGAGCCTCGCGCTCACGCGGCACTTCGCCGTCATGCTGCTCGAGCAGCAGCCTGCAGGTCGCAATGATATTTTTGGCCTTGCCTTTGTAAAGGCCGATGGTCTTGACGAACTGCGTGAGTCCATCCTCGCCGAGGGCGAGGATGGCAGAGGGCGTATTGGCTACCGGAAATAGCTTGCGCGTGGCGATATTCACGCCCTTGTCAGTGGCCTGTGCCGACAAAATCACCGCCACCAAAAGTTCGAAGGCCGAGGCATATTCGAGTTCGGTGGTCGGATGTGGATTGCGTGCCCGCAGCCGCTCGAACATGGCTTGTCGTTGCTCGGGTTTCAAGTCATCGCTCCACGCGCCGGGTTGCCGACAGCGCGTTGCTTGCGCTCTTCGAGCAGGCTTTGCCGCGCGGCCGCGCGTTGCACGTTTCGACTCTCGTGGGCTTCGAAACGCCGCAGATTCATCGTCGGTTCAGGCGCGGGCCTGAAGGGCTGCGCCGAGTCGCGAGGCACGAGTGAGATGCAGTCGACGGGGCAGGGGGCGATGCAGAGTTCGCACCCGGTGCAGGCATCGACCAGCACGGTGTGCATGTATCGCTGCGCCCCGACAATGGCATCGACCGGGCAGGGTGGCAGGCAGCGCGCGCAACCAATGCAACGCGACTCGTCGATGATCGCAACCCTCGGCGGCCCTTCGCTGCCGCAGCTTGGATCGAGCGGCAACACAGGCCGTTGCAGCAGGTTCGCGAGTTGCGCGAGCGTCGCGCTGCCGCCGGGCGGGCAACGGTTGATGTCGGCCTCGCCCGCAGCAATCGCTTCGGCATAGGGTCGACAGCCCGAGTAGCCACAGCGCGTGCATTGAGTCTGCGGCAGCAGCGCATGAATGGCCTTGGCATCCGCGCGCATGCGAGAGCTCTCGAGCGGATCAGGAAATCTTCATGCCGCCCGCTGCGCCTTCATCGGCGGTCAGCAGGAACACCCGGTCGTCGGCGCCGGAGGCGCACAGCACCATGCCCTCGGAGACACCGAAGCGCATCTTGCGGGGCGCGAGGTTGGCGATCATCACCACCGCACGACCCTGCATTTGCTCCGGGCTATACGACTTGCGAATACCGGAGAACACCGTGCGCTGCTCGCCGCCGAGATCAAGTGTGAGCTTGAGCAATTTGTCCGAGCCTTCGACGGCCTCTGCAGCGATTACTTTGGCGATGCGCAGATCGAGCTTGGCGAAATCGTCGATGCCGATTGTCGTGGCAGTCGTGGCGGTCGTGGCTGTCGTAGCTGTTGCGGCTGTAGCGACAGAGGCTATTTTTTCCATGGGTGTCTCGACGAGTTGGGCGACCGTTTTGGGTTCAAGTCTTTGCGCAAGAGGTTGGTAGGGGGCAAGCGGCGAGCCGAGCAGCGGCGAGTCGATCTCGTCCCAGCGTGCGAGCGGTGCACCGAGGAAGCCTGCCGCGTGGCAGGTCATCTCGGGCAACACGGGCGCGAGATAAACCATCAATACGCGAAAGAGATTGATGCCTTGAGTCGCGACAGCGAGGGCCTCCTCGGCGCGCGCCGGATCTTTGGCCAGCGCCCAGGGTTTGTGTGCATCGACGTACTGATTAGCGCGATCAGCCAGGGCCATGATTTCGCGCATGGCCTGCGAGTAGTCGAGACGCTCATACAGCTCGGCGATGCGTGGCGCCGCAGCCGTGAACTCGGCATACAGCGCGGGGTCTGGCAGGTCGGCAGCGAGTCGGCCACCGCTGCGTGCCACAAAACCCGCGCAGCGACTCGCGATGTTGACGAGCTTGCCGACGAGGTCGGAGTTGACGCGCGCGGTGAAGTCCTCGAGCGAAAGATCGATGTCGTCGACACCCGGTCCGAGTTTCGCGGCAAAGTAATAGCGCAGCGGCTCGGCCGGCAGATGTTCGAGGTAGCGGCGTGCCGTGATGAACGTGCCGCGCGATTTCGACATCTTTTGACCATTGATGGTCAGAAAGCCATGCACATGTACCGCCGTTGGGCGGCGAAAACCCGAACCATGCAACACGGCTGGCCAGAAGAGCGTGTGGAAATAGCTGATGTCCTTGCCGATGAAATGATGCAGCTCGGCAGTGCTGTCGGCTGCGAGATACGCCTGCATATCAAGGCCGCGACGCTCGCACAGCGCCTTGAAGCTGCCAAGGTACCCGATCGGCGCATCGAACCAGACATAGAAATATTTGCCCGGATGGCCGGGGATCTCGAAGCCGAAGTAGGGCGCATCGCGCGAGATATCCCAGTCCTGCAGTCCGGCGCTGAACCATTCGTCGAGCTTGGCGCGCACGGCCTCCTGCAGCGAACCGCTTTTGACCCAGTCGCGCAACATCGTCTCGAAACGCCCGAGCGAGAAGAAGAGATGTTCCGAGTCGCGCCACACCGGCGCCGTACCGCTGAGCGTCGATTTTGGTTCGATAAGGTCAGCGGGCGAATAGGTTGCGCCACAGACTTCGCAGCTGTCGCCGTATTGGTCCGGCGCCTTGCACTTCGGGCAAGCGCCACGCACGTAGCGATCAGGCAAAAACATGCCCGCCTGCTCGTCGTAGGCCTGCCGGACACTACGTCGTGCGATGTGTCCGTCGGCCCGCAGTCGCTCGAACATGAGATCGGTGAAGTACCGGTTCTCCGCGCTGTGTGTCGAGTGGAACTGATCATGACCGATGAGAAAGCCTTGGTAGTCCGCCCGATGGGATTCGGCGATTCGCGCAATGAGTTCCTCGGGCGTGATCCCTTCGGACTGCGCCTTGATCATGATCGGCGTGCCGTGTGTGTCTTCGGCGCACACGTAAAGCGCGTCGTGACCGCGCAAGCGCTGAAAGCGGACCCAGATATCGGTCTGGACCGCTTCGATGATGTGGCCAAGATGCAGCGGCCCGTTGGCGTAGGGCAGGGCACTGGTGACGAGGATGCGACGCGACATGGCCGAAATTATCGCATAGCAGCGCGCTGCATCGCCCCGTGAACGGCTAGAATTGCCGCATGCCTCAAGGTCATGACAGCGCCGTCATCAGCACGGAAATCGGCCGCTTTTTCGAGCCCAATCTGCGACAGACCCTCGCCGAAACCAAGGCCGTCCGTGCGCTCGAGGTGGCAGACGGACAGTTGCGGCTCGTGCTGGAGCTGGGTGTACCGGTCGGTGGTTATCACGATGAGCTCGCGGCGGCGCTGCAGCAGCATCTCGCCGAGGTCGGTATCGATCTTCCCCTGCAGTTGACGCTCGAATCTCGGGTGATCGCCCACTCGGTGCAGCGGGGCCTCACGCCTTTGCCCGGTATCAAGAACATCGTGGCGGTGGCTTCCGGCAAGGGTGGTGTGGGCAAGAGCACGGTCGCCGTCAATCTTGCGCTCGCCTGGGCGGCGCAGGGTGCGCGGGTCGGTTTGCTGGATGCAGACATCTACGGCCCGAGTCAGCCGATCATGTTGGGGCTGCAGGGCGAGCGCCCCTCGACCCGCGATGGCAAGCGGATCGTGCCGCTTGCGGCCCATGGCGTCGTCGCGATGTCGATTGGTTTTTTGGTCGATGTCGAGCAGCCCATGGTGTGGCGCGGCCCGATGGTGACCTCCGCCCTCAATCAATTGCTGAGCGAGACCGATTGGGGCGATCTCGATTACCTCGTCATCGACATGCCGCCCGGTACTGGCGACATCCAACTCACCCTCGCGCAGCGCGTGCCGGTATCGGGCGCGGTGATCGTCACCACGCCGCAGGACATCGCGCTTGCCGATGCACGCAAGGGCTTGCGCATGTTCGAGAAAGTGAACGTGCCCGTGCTCGGCATCGTCGAGAACATGAGCGTGCATGTTTGCACGAACTGCGGCCACGCCGAGCATGTGTTCGGCGAGGGCGGTGGTGCGCGCATGGCGGCGCAATACGGTGTGCAGTTGTTGGGATCCCTGCCCCTCGATGCGCGCATTCGCGCCGAGGCCGATGGCGGTCGGCCGAGCGTCGTCGCGGCCGCCGACAGCATCCGCTCGCAGGCTTATTTCGCGCTTGCGCGACGCACAGCCGGCGAACTTGCGCGGCGCGGCAAGGATCGCAGCAGCGCCTTTCCCAAGATCATCGTCGAGGACACATGAGCATCAAGTCCGATCACTGGATACGCCGTATGGTCGCGCAGCAGGCCATGATCGAGCCCTTTGAGCCCGGTCAGGTACGCGCGGTCGATGGTCAGCGGATCGTTTCGTACGGTACTTCGAGCTATGGCTACGATGTGCGCTGCGCCCGCGAATTCAAAATCTTCACCAACATCAATTCGACCATCGTCGATCCGAAGGCGTTCGACGAGAAAAATTTCGTCGACATCGAGTCGGATGTCTGCATCATCCCGCCCAATTCTTTTGCCCTGGCACGCACCGTCGAATATTTTCGCATTCCGCGCAACGTGCTCGTGGTCTGTCTCGGCAAGTCGACGTATGCGCGCTGCGGCATCATCGTCAACGTCACGCCGCTCGAACCCGAGTGGGAAGGGCATGTGACGCTCGAATTCTCGAACACCACGCCACTGCCGGCAAAGATCTACGCCAACGAAGGGATTGCGCAGATGCTGTTTTTCGAGAGCGATGAGATCTGCGGCACCTCCTACAAGGATCGAGGCGGCAAATATCAGGGACAGCGCGGCGTCACTTTGCCGCGTACCTGAGCGCTCAGCGTCGCCAGTTCTTCAGGCGCATCGACCACTCGACGGTGTCGCCCTTGCGGCGTTCGGCTTGCACGGGCAGGTAACCGAGGCTCGGTGCATACCACACCCGCGTGATGCGATTCGAGTTCGGTCGACGGCTCGCCCAAATCACTACATCGAGTTCGCCGGCGACGGTCTGCAGACGGGTTTGGCCTTCGAAGTCGTAGCGATATTCCTTAATCTCGTCCTTGTCGATCAATGAATAGCCGGTCGGTGATTCGCCGCGCGCCAGCGCACGCATCAGGGCGAGTTGCACCGACATCCCATCCTGCAAGCCCGCGGCAATGGGCAGATCGACTGGGTTCTGCTCGGCGGTGCCGCGCACTCGACCCGCGGGCCAATCGAATTCGAGACGAATGTCGCGTGTGGTCGAGTCGGTGCCGTCGTCCGCCGCATAGCGCAGCGGGCGCACGCCGGACTCGTCGATCGTGAGCACACTCGTCTGCCGGATTTCTCCGGGCAGCGCGAGTCGAAACAGTCCACGCGCGTGATTGCGCGAGACGTAACGCCACCGATCACCGTTTTCGCGGACGAGTTCTAGCGAGCTGGTGCCGGCATTGAAGCCGCGAAACACCACCTCGTAGTTTGCCGTGAACGGTTGTACGCCCGCCTCGATGCGATCCGCGGGTGCCTGGGCGGCTTCGCTCAGGCTGGGCCTGTACAGGGAGAGAACGGCGATCAGCGCGAGCGGCAAGGCGGCAGTGAGACGAATTGCCCGACGATCAAACATCGAAGTCCTGCACGATGGGCTGAAGAAGCGGCACGCCATCGAGCATGGGAACACCGGCGGGACATTGCAAGCGGCCGCTCGCCACCCATTGCAGTACCGTGGGGTAAATCACATGTTCGCAGCGCTGCACGCGATGGGCGAGCGAGTCCGCATCATCGTCCGCGCCTACCTCGATGCGGGCCTGCAATACCGCGGGGCCGCCATCGAGATCGGGTGTGACATAGTGGACCGTCGCACCGTGTTCGCGCTCGGCGGCCTCGAGCACCCGCCGATGGGTGTGCAGACCCTTGTGGCGTGGCAACAGTGAGGGATGAATATTGAGCAGACGGCCGCGCAGCGCCGTGACGAAATCGCTCGATAGGATGCGCATGTAGCCGGCCAGCACCACGACCGCGGGCTGCAGGGACTCGAGAGCCGCGAGAATGCGAGCATCGTGAGCGGCGCGGGTTTCGCCGGGCTCTATCGGCAAGCTTCGAGCAAACAAACCACGCGACCGCGCGCGGGTGAGCCCGGCGGCATCGCCGCGATCGGAGAGAACACCCACTACGGCCCCTGCGACGCGTCCAGCGCGGCAGGCATCGTCGATGGCGAGCAGGTTGCTGCCCGCGCCCGAGATCATCACCGCAATCCGCAACGACATCACTCGATGACGACGTCGCCCTGACCGTCGCGCACCACGCCGATCACACTTGCGCGCTCGCCACGGGCCTTGAGCAGTTCGAGCGCTGCCTCGACGGCGTCCGGCGGCACGATCGCGACCATGCCGACACCGCAGTTGAAGGTGCGATACATCTCGGCATCGGCAATCCCGCCGGCATCCTGCAGCCAATCGAAGACCGGGTCGCGCGGCCACGCCTCTCGCGACAGCGTGACGCCGCAGGTGTCGGGCAGAACGCGCGGGATATTGTCGGTCAAGCCGCCGCCGGTGATGTGCGCGAAGCCATGGACCGGCAGCGCTTGCGCGAGCGCGAGCATCGACTTCACGTAGATGCGTGTCGGCTCCAGCAGACGATCGAACAGGGGGCGTCCTGCCACCATGGTGGTTTCGTCGGCGGCGGTGAGCGCGATCAAGCGACGAATGAGCGAGTAACCGTTCGAGTGGGGGCCGGAGGAGGCCATGCCGATGACCGCATCGCCGGCTTTGACTTTGCTGCCGTCGATAATCGCTTCGCGATCGACGACGCCAACACAGAACCCGGCCAGATCGTAATCTTCGCCGTGATACATGCCCGGCATCTCTGCGGTTTCACCGCCCACGAGCGCACAGCCTGCTTGGTGGCAACCTTCGACGATGCCGCGGATGACCCGCTCGGCCACATCCACGCTGAGTTTGCCGGTCGCGTAGTAATCGAGAAAAAAGAGCGGCTCGGCACCCTGCACGGCGACATCGTTGACGCACATGCCGACGAGGTCGATGCCGATGGTGTCGTGACGCCCGGTATCGATCGCCAAGCGCAGTTTGGTCCCCACGCCATCGGTGCCCGAGACAAGCACCGGACGTTTCCAGCGACCGACGGGTAATTCGACGAGCGCACCGAACCCACCGATACCTGCCAGGACTTCGGGCCGCTGCGCGCGGCGCACCAGGGGCTTGATACGTTCGACAAGTTCGTCGCCGGCATCGATGTCGACCCCGGCGTCGCGGTAAGTGAGTCCGGTGGTTTTGCGCGGTGGCTGGGTCATGGGCGTCAGGAGGCAAAAATGGCTGTGGTATTGTACGCGCTTCCGACCATGACCATCCCATTCCAGAGGCCCTTGCTACGGTGGCGGTGCTTGGCCGTCGGCCTCGCGGTCGCGCTGGCCTCGCTCGTTCCCCCGGCTTCGGCCATGCAGTCTGTCGCCATCGGCGAGGTTGCCGTCACCGCGAGCGGTGATGAAGCCTTCGCAGAGGCCATGCGCGTCGTGCTGGTGCGAGCCACCGGGCGTCGCTCGGCGGCCTCCGATCCGGTATTCGTGCCGCTTTTGCGGGATGCAAATCGCTATGTGCAGATTTTGCGGCCCGCCTCATCGGGTAATCCGGCGCGTATCACGCTCGATGCGGCAGCAGTGGAGCGGGCGATTACGGCGCTCGGACAGAGTGTGTGGCCGCGACAGCGCCCGCTCGTACTGACCGTCGTGACCCAAGCCCCTGCGGGAGCTGATCCGGCGATCGTTCGCGAACAACTCGAGCGCGCGGCGAATGAGCGCGGCTTGCCGCTGCGCTTGAGCAGTGCCGCGGCGGCGGGTTTGACTGCCGGAACAACGGTGAGTGCCGAGGCTGCGCTGCTTGCAGCGCGTCGTGCTGGTGCGGACGTCGCCCTGATCGGCGAGGCCGACGGGTCGGAGTGGCAGTGGTCGCTGGTCGATGGGTCGACCGTCACGGTGTTTAACGGCGATGCCGCATCGGGAGTCGAGGGTGCTGCCGATACCTTGGCACTAGGTTCGCTGGCTGCCGTGGCGCAACCGATCGCCGAGGCCGAATTGCGCATCAGCGGCATCCGCTCACTCAAAGATTACGCCGCGGCACAAAGAATTCTCGAGGCGGCGCCGGCAATCAAGTCGGTGTCGCTCGTGGCTTCGGAGGTTGACGCGGTGATTTTCCGGGTCGAGGTGTCTGGTGGCGCAGCGGGTTTGGTCACGGCGCTCGCCAACCAAGCGCGGCTGCGTCGGGAGAGCGGTGGCGAGGGGCTGCCGAGTTTTCGTTTTTCGCCCTGAGGGTCGAACGTTGAGCGCGTTGCGTCACCTGCCGAACGCCATCTGCCTCGCGCGTATCGCGCTCACCCTGCCCGTGGTCGCGGCGCTCGGACGGGGCGATTATTGGCTCGCGCTCGTCGTTTTCAGCGTTGCGGCGCTGTCCGATGGTCTCGATGGTTATCTTGCCAAGCGTTTCAATTGGACCTCGGACCTCGGTCGTATCCTCGATCCACTTGCCGACAAAACATTGCTGGTCGCGGCTTTTCTGGCGTGTGCGTGGGCGGGACTCGTGCCGACATGGCTCGCCGCCGCGGCGATCGCGCGCGATGTCATGCTGGTCGGCGGTGCGGTGATTTTCCGATTCTGGTTCGGCCCGCTGCCTGGGCACCCGAGCATCGTGTCCAAGGTGAACACGGGTCTGCAGATTGCGGTGGTGATCATCGCCATCCTCAATGCTGCCGTCGCCGTGGTGCCCGCCGTGCTGGTGTTGGTGCTCGCGGTGGTGACGCTCGCGACCACTCTCGTCTCTGGTATCGGCTATGTCGGTCGCTATTTGCGGCAGGCGTGGTCCATGCCGATGCCCGATTGAGCGCGCTGTGATGGAGCAGTTGCCACTTGGAGTTCAATTGCGCGAACGCGCAACCTTCGATGCGTTCGTCACCGGACAGAACGATGAACTCGTCACCCGCTTGCAAAACGCCGCAGCACGTCGTGAACGCCTTGCGGCGTGGTTGTGGGGCGCCGAGGGTTGTGGTCGCACGCACCTGCTGCAGGCGGTGTGTGCCGCGGCACCGCTCGGGGCTCGCGTGGCGTATTTGCCGATGGGTCAATTGGGAAGCGCGGCGGGCGAATTTTTGGGCGGGGCGCTTGGCGTGGATCTACTCTGTCTCGATGATCTGGACGTGGTCATCGGCGATGCCGAGATCGAGCGGGCCCTTTTTGTGGCTTTTCGGCGAATCGAGGAACAGGGCGGGAGCATCATCGCGACCGCGTCTCGTCCTCCGGCCGCACTGAGTTGGCAGCTTGCCGACATCGGCTCGCGATTTGCCGCCACCGAGATCTTTCAGGTCCGGCCGCTCGATGAAACCGATCAGCACGAAGCGCTGCGGCGTCGCGCCGCGCAGCGCGGTCTCGAATTGCCGGAGGAGACCGCGCGCTATTTGCTGCGACGCTTTCCGCGCGACATGGTTTCGCTCGGCCGTTTGCTGGATGAAATCGATATCGCCGCGCTAAGCGCGCAGCGCCGACTTACCGTGCCGTTCGTGCGCGGGATTCTCGGCGATCCTTGAGATCGAGTGCGAGCTGCGCGAGGCGCGCGCCCTGCGCTCGGGCGAGGGCGGTCTCCTCTTCGCTGAGTGCAGTCGGCTTGCCATAGGGCGTGAAATGCGAGGCGCCGTACGGCGTACCGCCGGAGCGCGTCGACGACAAGGCGCTTTCGGAATAGGGCAGGCCGACGATCATCATGCCGTGATGCAGCAGCGGCAGCATCATCGTGAGCAGCGTGCTTTCCTGGCCGCCGTGCAGGCTGCTGCTGCCCGTAAAGACGCCCGCGGGCTTGCCGATCAGTGCGCCTTCAGCCCAGAGTGCGCTCGTCGAATCGAGGAAATATTTGACCGGCGCGGCCATGTTGCCGAAGCGTGTCGGGCTGCCGAGCAGCAGTCCATCGCAGCGGCGCAGATCATCGAGTGAAACGAACGGTGCGCCTGTTGCGGGCACGTCGCGAATTTGGCGGTCGTTTTCCGCCGTTATCTCGGGGACGCTGCGCAGCGTGGCTAGCGCGCCGTCGATCGATTCGATGCCGCGGCAGATTTGCCGGGCGAGCTCCGCAGTGGCGCCGTGCCGTGAGTGATAGACGACGAGAATGTCGGCGTTGGACATGGGTGCTTCCTCGCAAAGACGATTTGAGCGGACCGGCGTCGGGATCAATGTCCGTGCAAGGCGCGCAGACGCGGCAGCACTTCTTCGATCGGCCAATCTTCGTTGGCCGAAGCGCGCCGCTGCCGGTACTCGAGCTTGCCTGCATCGATGCCGCGATCCGAGATGACGATGCGATGCGGAATCCCGATAAGTTCGGCATCGGCGAACTTCACGCCTGGGCGAGCATCGCGATCATCAAGCAGCACCTCGATTCCGGCCTGCTGCAGTTCGCCGTAAAGCTTCTCGGCAAGTTCGTTCACCCGCGGTGATTTAGCGGCGTTGAGCGGCACGAGTACGACGTTGAAGGGCGCGAGCGGTTCGGGCCAGATGATGCCCGCGGCATCGTGGTTCTGTTCGATCGCTGCGGCGACGATGCGGGTCACGCCGATGCCGTAGCAACCCATGTACATCACCACCGGCTTGCCGGCTTCATCGAGCACGCTCGCCTGCATCGCTTCGCTGTACTTGCGTCCAAGCTGGAAGATGTGGCCGACCTCGATGCCGCGACGAATGCCCAAGCTGCCGTTGCCACCGGGGCTGGGGTCGCCTGCCACCACATTGCGCAAGTCCGCAGCCTCGGGTTCCGGCAAGTCCCGACCCCAGTTCACGCCGGTGAGGTGATGACCCGCGACATTGGCACCGCACACGAAATCGGCAAGGGCCAGAGCGGAGTGATCAACGTAGATCGGGCAGTCGAGTCCCCGCGGTCCAAGATATCCGGGCTCGCAGCCGGTCGCTGTTTGCACGGCTTCCGCGGAGGCGAGTCGCAGCGGGTTCGCCACGGCGGGAATTTTTTGAGCCTTGATGGCGTTGAGTTCATGATCGCCGCGCAGCACAAGTGCCACGACGCCCGCCTCGCTGCCTTCGACCATCAGCAACTTCACGGTCTGACTCGCTGGCACGCCGAGGAAGGCGGCGACGTCCTCAATGGTTTTCTTGCCGGGTGTCGCGACTTGGGTCAGCGGCTTCGAGGCTGTGGCACGCGGCGTACTCGGCGGTAGCGCTGGCGCGAGTTCGAGATTGGCAGCGTACTGATCCGCACCATCCGATACCGCGATCGCGTCTTCGCCGGAGTCGGCGAGCACCTGGAACTCTTCGGAAGCCGTGCCGCCAATCGAGCCGGTGTCGGCTTTGACCGGGCGGAACTCGAGACCCATGCGCGTGAACATGCGGATGTAGGCGTCGCGCATGGCGTCGTAGCCTTGCTGCAGCGACTCCTGCGTGGCATGGAACGAGTACGCATCCTTCATGATGAACTCGCGACCCCGCATCACGCCGAAGCGCGGGCGGATCTCGTCACGAAACTTCACCTGAATCTGATAGAAATTCGCCGGTAGCTGTCGATAGCTCTTGAGCTCACGACGCGCGAGGTCGGTGATCACCTCCTCATGAGTCGGCCCGATCACGAAATCGCGCTGATGACGATCCTTCAGTCGCAACAACTCGGGACCGTATTGTTCCCAGCGACCCGATTCCTGCCAGAGCTCGGCAGGTTGCACGGCAGGCATCAACACCTCGAGCGCACCGGCGCGATCCATTTCCTCGCGGATGATCGTCTCTACCTTGCGCAGACTGCGCAGGCCTAATGGGGTCCAGGTGTAGATGCCGGCGGCGAGGCGGCGAATGAGGCCGGCGCGCAGCATCAACTGGTGACTGATGACCTCGGCTTCCGAGGGGGTTTCCTTGACGGTGTTGATGGGATACCGGGACCAGCGCATGGCGAACGGATACTCTGCGTGACGAGGGTGCGACATGTTACGGGCGCAGAGATTGTCCCGAAAGGTTCCCGCCCCTATGATGAGATGGTTTTTTCACCCGACTGGAGCCCGCGAGCCTTGACTCCCGACCCTTCGAGCGGTTCGCAAGCCGACGCCCCGCGGCGGCGAGGCGTCTACCTTCTACCGAATCTCTTTACCACGGCCTGCCTTGGGTGCGGCTTCTTTGCCATCGTGGCCGCCATCAATGGCGACTTCGCGCGGGCGAGCGCCTTGATTTTTCTTGCGATGGTGTTTGATGGTCTCGATGGGCGCGTGGCCCGCTGGACCCGCACCGAGAGTGTGTTCGGCAAGGAGTACGACAGTCTTGCCGACATGGTGGCTTTTGGCGTCGCACCCTCGCTGGTCGCTTACCAGTGGGGGATGGCGGCGATCGCCGAGTACGGCGCATCGTGGGCACGCTTCGGTGCGATCGCGACGTTCTTTTACGTGGCCTGTGCAGCGCTGCGTCTCGCGCGTTTCAATTCACGGGCGGCCACGGTCGACAAGCGATATTTCGAAGGGCTGCCGAGCCCCTCGGCCGCCGGCCTTGTGGCCGCGTTCGTCTGGTTCGCCAGCGACTGGGGTGATTTCGGACTCTCCGGTTTCGCGCTGGCCTTCGCGGTGTGCACTCTCGCAGGCGTGATGATGGTTTCCGGCGTGCCGTACCCGAGCATCAAGCAGATCGACTGGAACGCACGCATGAAGTTCTTCTACTTCGTGATCGTACCGATTTCCCTCGCGCTGGTTGCGGTTGAGCCGCCCTCGATGCTGCTGCTGCTGTTCACGATCTACGTGCTGCTCGCGCCGGTGATGTGGCTGATTCGTCGGCTGCGTCGTGCGGGGGGGCCGCGTTCGCCGAACGATCCGCCCCATGGCTGACGTGCTCCGCCGGGCGCGGCTGCTCGAGTCGCTCGGCATCGATCAGTGGATCCCGCGGCGCGCCGCCCCCATCACCCCTATCGAGGCGGGCGCTGTTGCCGAACGGATTGCCGCGGCGCCGCCGAGCCTTCCCGCGACCGACGAGCTCGATTGGCCGGCGCTGCGTGAGTGCGTGCGCGAGTGCACGCGTTGTCCGCTGCATCGCGGCCGCACCCAGACCGTGTTTGGCGTCGGTGATACCGCCGCCGAATGGATGGTGATCGGCGAGGCGCCGGGCGCCGAAGAGGATCGTCAAGGCGAGCCGTTCGTCGGTGCCGCGGGCCAGTTGCTCAACGCCATGCTTGCGGCCATCGAGTTGCCGCGCGAAAAGGTCTTCATCGCCAATATCCTCAAGTGCCGACCACCCGATAATCGCGATCCGCGTCCCGAGGAAGTCGAGCAGTGCCTGCCGTATCTACACCGTCAGGTCGCGCTGCTGCGGCCGAGAATCATCCTGGCGTTTGGCAGAGTCGCTGCCCAGAACCTGCTTGGCAGTGACGCGCCGCTCGGCAAGCTGCGCGGCAGCGTGCATCGATTCGGGGCGCTCAACACGCCGGTCGTGGTCACGTATCATCCGGCTTATTTGCTGCGTAGCCCCGGCGAGAAGCGCAAGGCTTGGGAGGATCTCAAGTTCGCACGCCGGGTCCATGCCGAGCTTCCGAGCGCATGATGGCGACCGTACTCAAAGAATTACCGATCCCGCAACTGTTGTTGCAACGCATGACCGAGCAAGACGTCCCGGATGTGGTGGCGGCTGAGCGCGCGGGTTACGCCTTTCCGTGGAGCGAGGGCATCTTTCGCGACTGTCTGCGGGCGGGTTATCTCTGTCGGGTAGCGCGGCTCGACGAATGTTTTGTCGGTTACGGCATCCTCAGCGTCGGTGCCGGCGAGGCGCATGTGCTCAACCTCTGCATTCGCCCCGAATATCGCTGTCGCGGTCTCGGCCGTCGCCTGTTGCAGCATCTGATGGATCTCGCACGCGGCGCCGGAGCGCATGATCTTTTCCTCGAAGTGCGCCCGAGTAATCTCACTGCAGTCCGACTTTATCAGGCGATGGGTCTGCGGCAGGTCGGCATGCGCCGCGGCTATTATCAGGCCGAGAATGGCCGCGAAGACGCGGTCGTCATGAGTCTCGCCCTGCACCCATAAGGCTTCGATCCAGCATGAAAATCGGCGACGAAGTCGCGCGGCGACGCACGTTTGCAATCATTTCCCACCCGGACGCAGGCAAGACCACGCTGACGGAGAAGCTGTTGCTGTTCGGCGGCGCGATCCAGTTGGCCGGCACCGTCAAGGGTCGCAAGGCGGCGCGTCATGCAACCTCCGATTGGATGCGACTCGAGCAGCAGCGCGGCATCTCGGTCACTTCCTCGGTGATGCAGTTCCCCTACAACGACTGCATCGTCAATCTGCTCGATACGCCGGGTCACGAGGACTTCTCCGAAGACACCTATCGAACGCTCACTGCCGTCGACTCGGCATTGATGGTGATCGACTGCGCCAAAGGCGTTGAGGAGCGCACCATCAAGTTGATGGAAGTCTGCCGGCTGCGCGATACGCCGATCATGACTTTCATCAACAAGCTCGATCGCGATGGTCGTGCGCCGATCGAGTTGCTCGACGAAATCGAACGGGTGCTCGGCATCGCCACGTCGCCCGTGACCTGGCCGATCGGCATGGGTCGCGAACTCAAGGGTATTTACCACCTCACCGAAGATCGCATCTACGTCTATGAGGCCGGCGAGCGCGGTCGCGTGGGCGAAAACATTGTCATCGAAGGCTTGCACAGCGCAGCGGGGCGCGAATTGCTCGGTTCACAGGCCGCCGCCTTCGACGAAGAAATCGAGTTGGTGCGCGGGGCGACCCAGACCTTCGATCCGGCGAAGTATCTCGCCGGGCGTCAGACGCCCGTATTCTTCGGTTCGGCGATTGCCAACTTCGGTGTCGAGGAGCTGCTGAAGTCGTTCACGTGCTTTGCTCCAGGTCCTTTGCCGAGAGCGACCCGCGGTCGCGAGGTGCAGCCCGGCGAAGAAAAGCTCACCGGCTTCGTGTTCAAGATCCAGGCGAACATGGACCCTGCGCATCGCGATCGCATCGCATTTCTGCGCCTGTGCTCCGGCAAGTACACCCGCGGCATGAAGCTGCATCATGTGCGTCTCGACAAGGACGTGCGAATCGCCGATGCCGTGACTTTCCTCGCTTCGGATCGCTCGGCCGCCGAGGACGCTTATGCGGGCGACATCATTGGTCTGCACAATCACGGCACCATCAACATCGGTGATTCATTCAGCGAGGGCGAAGAACTCGTCTTCACGGGTATCCCGAACTTCGCCCCGGAGTTGTTCCGCCGCGCGGTGCTCAAGGATCCGCTCAAGATGAAGGCGCTCTCCAAGGGGCTTGGACAGCTCTGCGAGGAGGGCGCGACCCAGCTTTTTCGACCATTGCGCAACAACGATCAGATCTTGGGCGCCGTGGGTCAGCTGCAGTTCGAGGTGGTGGCGTTCCGTCTGGCCGACGAATACTCGGTGCAGTGCCACTTCGAGCCGATCGGCGTGCATACGGCCCGATGGGTCTACTGCACCGATGAGCGCAAGCTGGCCGAGTTTCGTGCCAAGGCCTACGACAACCTTGCGGTGGATCACGGCGGCGCGCTCGTATATCTTGCTCCCTCGAGGGTCAATCTCCATCTGACCATCGAACGCTGGCCCGAGATCACGTTCCGCGAAACTCGCGAGCAGGTCACCTGACAATGACGAGTCCGTACAAGCGCCGCGATACCGTGTCCTGGGCGCTGTACGATTGGGCCAACTCCGCTTTTGCCACCACGGTGCTCGCGGGCTTTTTTCCCGTGTTTTTCCAGCAATATTGGAGCACCGGGGTCGATCCCACCATCAGCACCTCGCGTCTCGGCTTTGCCAACGGTATCGCCGGACTGACGGTTGCCGTGCTGGCGCCTGTGCTGGGTGCGATCGCCGATCGAACCGCCGGCCGCAAGCGGCAGCTCGTACTGTGGAGCCTCATCGGCGTGATTGGCACGGCCGCGCTCGGTTTCATCGGTCAGGGCGAGTGGTGGTGGGCTGCCGCGTGCTTCGTGATGGCGGCGATCGGCTTCAATGCCGCCAATATCTTCTATGACGCGTTGCTGCTCGATGTGGCGGCCGAGCATGAGCTCGATCAAGTGTCCGCTTTCGGCTACGCGCTCGGTTATCTGGGCGGCGGTTTGCTGTTTGCCTTCAACGTGCTGATGACCCTGCAGCCGGGTTGGTTCGGCCTCGACAATGCAGCCGAAGCCGTGCAGATCTCGTTTTTGACGGTTGCCGTGTGGTGGTTCCTGTTCACTCTGCCGCTGGCGCGCAATGTACGCGAGCGGCCGGCGCCCGCAGCGACGCCGGGCTTATTCGCGGCGGCCCGCGATGGCCTGCGTGAGTTGGGGTCGACGCTGCGGCATATCGCGAGCTATCGCGAGGTGTCGCTTTTTCTGGTCGCCTATTGGCTCTACATCGATGGTGTACACACCATTTACACGATGGCGGTCGACTATGGTGTTGCCCTCGGACTGCCGAGTTCGAGCCTGCTTGCGGCGCTGCTGCTCACGCAGTTCGTGGCTTTTCCGTCTGCGCTCGCGCTCGGCTGGCTCGGCAACCGTTGGGGGCCGAAGCGCGGCATCCTGCTTTGCATCGCCGTTTATCTCTCGGCGACGATCTATGCGTATTTTCTCGATAGCGTGGCCGAGTTCTTTGGTCTCGCCGTGGTGGTCGGGCTCGTGCAGGGCGGCATCCAGAGCTTGTCGCGCTCCTTCTTCGGTCGTCTGGTGCCCGAGGGCAAGGGCGGAGAATTCTTTGGGTTTTACAACATGATGGGAAAATTCGCGAGTTTCATCGGCCCGTTACTGATCGCCACCGTCGCGTTGCTGACCGGCGATTCCCGCTTGTCCGTGAGCTCGCTCGTCGTGCTGTTCATCGTCGGCGGACTCGTGCTCTGGCGGGTGCCTTCCCGATGAGTGGCACGCCCCGTTTGCCGCCCCGAGTACCGCAGGTCCGCAGCCCGTGGCGACGCGCTTTGGGCTCGACCGGGCTGCGTCTCTTCGGCTGGCGTATCGAAGGCAATCTGCCCGATCTGCCAAAGTGCGTACTGATTGTGGCGCCGCACACCTCGAACTGGGACTTCATCGTGGGCTTCGCGGTGTATCTCGCGCTGCAGCTCGAAACCCTGTGGTTTGCCAAGCACACCGCGCTTCGCGGGCCGATCGGTGCGCTGGGTCGGCATTTTGGCGCGGTTGCGATCGATCGTGGCCGCGCGGGTAACGTGGTACAGGCCTACGTCGAGGAGTTCGCCCGTCGCGAGAAAATGGTGCTGACCATTGCGCCCGAAGGTACGCGCAGCCGTGTGCTTGACTGGAAGCAGGGATTTTACCGGGTGGCAGTGGGTGCCGGGGTACCGATCGTGCCGGTAGCTCTCGACTATCCCGCGCGCTGCGTGCGCTTCGGCGCGCCCTTCGCGCCAAGCGGCGACTATCGACTCGACATGCAGACCTTGAAGCCGTTCTTCTGTGCGCAAATGGCCTTCGATCCACAAAAATACGACGAGACGCTGCCCTGAATTAGGGGCGTGTTGCCGCGCGTCGTGCAGGCTTACGGCGCGGGCGGTGCGAGTTCGTCCCAGCTTGCCGGGTCGAGCTTGAACGAATCGCGCAACAGCACGTACAAGGTAGGATGACGGGCGCGCAATTCGCGTGGCAACTCAAAGAAAAACTCGGCGGCAACGGCGAGAAATTCGGTGAGATCCTCGGCGCCATACGGGTCGAGCAGGGTGGGTTCGCCACGATCGACGGCATCGCAGAGCGCCGCGTGCGCCGCCTCGAGCGCAGCGTGGGCCGTGGGGTCTCCGCCCGGATGACTGTGTTCCAGAAAGTGCGTGAACTCATGGATCACGACGTTGTAGCCATCATCGCGTGTCTCGGCGTCGACAACATCGCGCCAAGAGAGGACGATCCGATCGCTCCCCTGAGCTTGTCCGGATAGCGCGCGATAGCCTTCGGTGACGACGCCCGTTTCCTCGTCCTCTTCGCGTTCTTCGACGAGAAACTCATCGGGGTGCAAGGTCACGCCGTGCAGCGCATCGAACGGGTAGTCGTCAGCTCCAAGCGTCACGATGCACGCTTGCGCAGCAATCGCGACGCGCATCGTCTCGGTGACTTCGAAACCGTGCGCACCCTCGAACGGAACTCGCTGCACGAACTCTTCGATTCGCGGCAGCAGTCGCTCCTTGAGCGGGGCAGGCAATCGACGCCACAAGCGCACTTCGGCATCGAGCAGTTGCCGTCGCGAGATCGTCGGATCGATGACATTCCCTCGCCGTGCGCGCAGGCGCTGGCGGACGAAATACGCCACGATCAGCACGATTGCGAGAATGACGAGAATACGCAGCATTGGGCAGATCTGAGTTCGTCGTGGTGGCGATCAGAGCAGTTGACGCACGCGAGTCAGCTGGGCGTCGAGGCTCGCGAGCGTGCGTTCGAAATCCTTGATGCGACCGCGTTCCTGTTCCACCACCTCGGGCGGCGCGTTACGCACGAAGTTTTCATTACTCAATTTGGCTGTGGCGCGTTTGATTTCATCGTGGGTTTTCGCGATCCGCTTCTCAAGACGCGTTACCTCCGCTTGTGGGTCGATGAGGCCGGCCATCGGTACGAGCGCGCGCATCGCCCCCATGACAGCCATTGCGGAGGGTGGCGCGCTCTCGCCCGAATCGAGCACGCGCAGGCTCTCGAGGCCGGCGAGCCTTTGCAGATAGGTCAGATGGGTGTCGAGTCGCAGACGATCGGCCGTATCGGCGTTCTCCAACAAGACGGGCAGACGTCGCGCCGGACTGATGTCCATTTCGCCGCGAATCTGGCGCACACCGAGCACGAAATCCTTGATCCAGGCGATGTCGGTCTCGGCGGAGAGATCGCGCGGAAAGCTCGTGTGCTGCGGCCAGCTCGCCACCATCACGGTCGTCGACTCAGCATTCGCAATACCGGCGAGCGGCGCGACCCGCTGCCAGATCTCTTCGGTGATGAACGGCATCAGCGGGTGCAGGGCGCGCAGCAAGGCTTCGAGCACGGTGACAAGCGTGCGGCGGGCGGCGCGTTTGGCGCTCTCGGAGGTCTGCTCGGATTGCAGAATCGGCTTGACGAGTTCGAGATACCAGTCGCAGAACTCGTACCAGGTGAACTCGTACAACGCGGTCGCCGCGTAATCGAAACGATAATCGGCAAAGGCTTGATCGACCTGCTGCAGGGTTTCGCCGAGGCGCGAGGCGATCCAGCGATCGGCGACGCCCGGAGTGATATCGCCTGTCAGCAGTTGCGCATCCAGCGGGCGACCGTTCTCATCCTCGAGCATCAACAGCACGAAGCGTGAGGCGTTCCACAGCTTGTTGCAGAAATTGCGATAACCCCCGACGCGCCCCAAGTCGAAGCGCAGATCCGCGCTCTGCGTGGCGAGCGAAGCGAAAGTGAAGCGCAGGGCGTCCGTGCCGTAGGCAGAGATGCCGTCGGGGAAGGCCTTGCGGGTCGCTTTTTCGATGGTGGGTGCGAGGCGCGGTTGCATGAGTCCCGTGGTCCGCTTGCGCACCAAGTCTTCGAGAGCGATGCCATCAACGATGTCTAGCGGGTCGATGACGTTGCCCTTGGACTTCGACATTTTCTGTCCTTCCGAGTCGCGCACCAGACCGTGCACGTAAACCTCTCGAAAGGGGACATCGCCCATGAACTTGATGCCCATCATGATCATGCGGGCAACCCAGAAAAAGATGATGTCGAAGCCGGTGACCAGCACCGAGGTCGGATAGAAGCGCTTGAGATCGGGGTGCGCCTCGGGCCAGCCCAGCGTCGAGAACGGCCAGAGCGCCGAGGAGAACCACGTATCGAGGACATCCTCGTCCTGACGCAGCGCAATCGAAGCCGGCAGGCCGTGGCGGGCGCGCACTTCGGCTTCGCTGCGACCGACGTACACTCGACCGTCGGCGTCGTACCACGCCGGGATGCGGTGACCCCACCAGAGCTGGCGGCTGATGCACCAGTCCTTGATGTTGCGCATCCACTCGAAATAGGTGCGCGACCAATTCTCCGGCACGAAGCGGATCGCACCACTGCGCACGGCTTCGATGGCGGGTTCAGCGAGCGGCGCGATCTTCACGTACCACTGATCGGTCAGATACGGCTCGATGACCGAACCTGAGCGATCGCCGCGCGGCACCATGAGTTTGTGCTTGTCGATTCGGTCGATCAGGCCTGCGGCCTCGAGCTCGGCGAGAATCTTTTGCCTCGCCTCGAAACGATCGAGGCCACGCAATCGTTCCGGTGCGGCCTCGTTGAGCTTGGCGTCAGGCGTAAAAACATTGATCTGTTCGAGGCCGTGTCTTGCACCGACCTCGTAATCATTGAAATCGTGGGCGGGCGTGATCTTGACGCAACCAGAGCCGAACTCGGGATCGACATAATCATCAGCGATGATCGGGATCAGTCGATCCGCGATCGGCAAGCGTAGCTGTTTGCCAATCAGGCTCGAATAGCGCGGATCCTGCGGATTGACCGCGACGGCCGTGTCGCCAAGCAGAGTTTCCGGTCGCGTGGTGGCGACCGTCACGTGCCCGCTGCCGTCGGCGAGCGGATAGCGCAAATGCCAGAGCGAGCCTTCTTCCTCGCTGCTCAGCACCTCAAGATCAGAGACGGCGGTCTGCAGGACGGGGTCCCAATTGACGAGACGTTTGCCGCGATAAATCAGCCCCTCTTCGTGAAGGCGCACGAATACTTCGGTGACCGTGCGCGAGAGACCCTCGTCCATGGTGAAACGATCGCGCGACCAGTCGACCGAGGCGCCAAGACGCCGCATCTGTCGCGCGATGGTGCCGCCCGATTCGCCTTTCCATTGCCAGACACGTTCGATGAACTTGTCCCGTCCGAGGGCCGTTCGGCTTGTGCCTTCGCCTTCGAGTTGGCGCTCCACCACCATCTGCGTGGCAATCCCCGCATGGTCGGTGCCGGGTTGCCAGAGCGTCGCTTCGCCGCGCATGCGGTGATAGCGGGTGAGCGCGTCCATGATCGTGTCCTGGAACGCGTGGCCCATGTGCAGCGTGCCCGTCACGTTCGGCGGCGGGATCACGATGCAATAGCCGGCGCCTGCGCCTTGCGGGGCAAACAGGCCCGAGGACTCCCAGCGCGCGTAAATACGCTGCTCGATCTCGCCCGGCGAATAGGCTTTGTCCATCGTCTATCGTCCGTCAGTGGTCCGTTAGCGGCCTGCGCGCCGGATCAGGAAGTCGGCGAGGAGGGCGACCGGGCGTCCTGTGCTGCCTTTGGCGGCGCCGCCCACATAGGCCGAGCCCGCGATATCCATGTGAGCCCAGCGCATGCCTTGCGTGAATTTGGCGAGGAAGGCCGCTGCAGTCAGGGCGCCGCCATCACGGCCGGCCACGTTCGCCATGTCGGCGAAGTTGCTTTTGAGTTGCTCGCCATATTCTTCGGTGCACGGCAGCTGCCATGCCCGATCTTCGGCGCGCACGCCGCTGGCCACGAGTTCCTGTGCGAGCGATTCATCATTGGCCATCACGCCGGTGTGGTGATGTCCGAGTGCGATGACGCAGGCACCGGTCAGCGTTGCGAGATCAATCACCGCCTGCGGTCGATAGCGCCGCGCGAAGTGCAGTGCGTCGCAGAGAATCAGGCGACCTTCAGCGTCGGTGTTGAGGACTTCGACGGTGAGCCCTGCGGCACTCGTGACGATGTCACCCGGTTTGGTGGCGCGGCCGCTCGGCATGTTCTCGCAGGTCGGGATGAGTGCGACGACGTTGAGCGACAGCTGCAGTTCGGCCACCACCGACATCGCGCCGAACACAGCGGCTGCACCCGACATGTCGAACTTCATCTCGTCCATGCCGCCCGGATCTTTGAGGGAAATGCCGCCGGTGTCGAAGGTGATGCCCTTGCCGACGAGCACAATCGGCGCCCGCGGTGCGCGCGGACCCTTGTATTCCATGATGATGAAGCGCGGCGGCTGCTCGCTGCCCGCAGTCACCGACAGGAAGCAGCCCATTTTTTCCGCGCGAATTTCCGCTTCCTCGAGGATGCGAATCTTGACGTTGGCATGCCGCTCGCCGAGCCGTTGCGCCTGCTCGGCCAAGTAACTCGGCGTGCAGACGTTACCCGGCAGATTGGCGAGATTGCGCATCAGCGCGGCGCCCTTGCCCGACGCGTCGCCGTGCTTGAGTGCGCGCCTCGCGGTCGCGACGCCTGCGGGTCGTACCGGACCAAACTTGATTTTTGCGAGTGCCGGCGCCGGCGGACGTTTGCCGGACTTGAGATCGTTGACGCGATAGAGCGCTGCGTGGGTGATCTCGGCGGCCGAGCGCGCAAAGAGATAATCATCGAGTTCCTTCTTTGCCGGGCGCGTCAGGGCGATGACGGCACTCGCACAGCGAGTGCGTGACAGCGCCGATACCGCCGCATGCAGGGCTTTGCGCCACTGTTTGCGGGTGACCTCGGCGGGTCCTTGGCCCACCAAGAGGATGCGCGTCGCCTTCAAGCGCGGGAACGCGGGCAGCAGCAGAGTTTCGCCGATACGTCCGCTGAAATCACCGCGCTTGAGGAAGCGCGAGAGGGCGCCGCCAGAGCGCTTGTCGAGGATATTGGCGACCGGCGAGAGCGCCGCCGAATCATGCACGCCAACGACGAGGCAATCGGCCTCAGCTTGCGCCAGGCTGCCAGTGAGGATCTCGAATTGCATCAGGGCCTCCGGATAGTGCGGCTTCAGGCCTGCAGGGTGCGTCCCTGCACCACGAGCCGCGTCATTTGACGTACCATTCTAGCGGTTTCCCGCAGCCGGCGTTTTGTGGCAAACATTCTCTCCCGCTACATCCTTCGCGAAACCTTGGGAACCTGGCTCGCGGTCACCGGGGTTTTGCTGGTGATCCTGCTCACCAACCAGGTGGCGAGCGTGCTCGCGCGCGCCGCGGAGCAGGGCTTCCCCCGCGAGGTCGTACTTGAGCTCGTGTGGTTCGGCGCGGTGTCCAACCTGGCGATATTGCTGCCGATCGGCTTGCTGCTCGGCATCATGATTGCCTTCGGCCGCCTTTATCACGATAGCGAGATGACCGCGGCGCTCGCTTGCGGCGTGCCGCCTTGGCGCATCCACCGTCCTATCGCAGCGCTGGCCTTGCTGCTCGCGGGTGGCGTCGCAGTGCTGACGTTTTTCGCAGCACCGTATGCCGCCTCGCGTATCGACGAGTTGCGCTCGCGGGCTTTGCAAGCCGGTGAGTTCTCGCCGATCGCACCGGGAAAGTTTCGCAGTTTCGGCGGTGGGTCAGCGGTTTTCTACGCGGAGTCGATGGCGGCCGATGGCACGCTGCAAAAGGTGTTCGTGAAGCGAGTCCGCGATGAGCGGTACGAGATTGCCGTGGCGGCGCGGGCGCGACACGAGGTCTCGGGCGACGGCAGCTTGCACACCTTGACGCTGTTCGACGGCGAACGGTACGAGGGTGTGCCCGGGGCCAACGAGTTTCGCATCATCCGCTTCGCGGCGAATGTGATACCGGTACGCGTACCGGCGCGCGCCGAGACGCGCGCACGAATCGAGTCGGTGCCGACGGCCCGGCTGCTCGAGTCGGACGATCGCCGGTATCAAGCGGAATTTCATTGGCGTCTCGCCTCGCCAATCATGGTGTTCGTGCTGGCCATGCTCGCCGTGCCGCTCGCGCGACTGCGTCCGCGGCAGGGTCGATACGCGCGGATCTGGCTCGCGATCGTGGTGTACTTCGTTTACTTCAGCCTCGCCTCGGCCGCCAAGGTTTGGCTGGCTCGCGGGACTCTGCCCGAGGCACTCGGGCTTTGGTGGGTGCATCTCTTGGTCCTCGCGCTGACCTTTACGGTGATCTTCGCGCCAGCCTGGCGGACGCGGTGGCGGCACCGCCAGCGCATCGCAACCGTGGAGGCGAGCGTATCGTGACTCTGTTCGGCACTCTCGATCGCTACGTACTGCGCACGGTGCTCGCGGCAGTGATGATGGTCGTGCTCGTACTGGTATCGCTCGGCGGGCTCTTCCTCTTCATCGGCCAGCAGGACGATATCGGCGTCGGCGGCTATGGGATCCTCGATGCGCTGACGTTCGTACTGCTGAACCTGCCGCAGCAGGTTTGGGAACTCCTGCCCATCAGTGCGCTCATCGGTGCGCTGCTCGGCCTTGGTAATCTTGCTCGCGGCAGCGAACTCATCGTGCTGCGCGCTGCAGGACTCTCGGTCTGGCGGATCGCGCGACCCGTAGCGCTGGCCGGAGTTTTGTTGGTGATGCTTGCCGTGGTGCTCGGTGAGGCGCTGGGTCCACCCTTGCAGCAATGGGCGCGACAGGAAAAAGCGTTCGCGAAGTTTGCCGACGTGAGCTTCGCCGGCTCAGGTGACGCGTGGGTGCGCGACGGTAACTTGCTGCTTAATGTCGAGCGCCAGACTGGCGAGTCTCGATTCGGCGGCATGATGATCTATGAAATCGGTGCCGATGGCCGCTTGGTTGCGGTGGGTCGGGCGGTCAGCGCGAGCGCCGATTCGAAGGGCGCTTGGGCACTCGAGCAATATGCCGAAACGCGTTTCGTTGGTGATCTGGCTCGCGGCACGCGCAGCCCGCGTCGTGTGCTGAGCTCCGACGTCAGTGCGGAGTTTTTGGGGGTTGCGGCGGCGGCGCCCGATCAGCTACCCACCGCCGCACTATGGCGGATAGTGCGACATCTCGAGGCCAATGGACTCGATGCCCGCGAGTCGCGTTTCGCGCTGTGGTCGCGCGTTGCGCGCACGGCGGCGACGCTGTTTGCCGTGTTGCTGGCTGTGCCATTCGTCTTTGGTACGCTGCGCTCAAGTGGTGCCGGCGTCCGTGTCGCACTCGGTCTCGTGCTCGGCATCGGATTTTTCCTGCTGCAGAAGGTACTCGAAAGCGGTACCGTGGTATTTCGCGCTGATCCGGTCCTGCTTGCCTGGGTGCCGACTGCGCTCATGGCAACCGCTGCGATCCTGCTGATTTCGAGGACTCGTTGACCGTGACCGATCTCCCTCCGCCGCTCGTCAAGCGCACCACCTTGATCGTTCGTGACATCGAGAGGTCCTTGGCTTTCTATCGCGATGTCCTCGGCATGTCTGTCTGGTACGACGATGTGATCGTGCTCTCGGGTGTTGGGCTTGCGGCCGGAGCCAAGGGCGATCGAACCCGATTGATCATTCTCAAGGCCGAAGATCCGGTGATCGGCATGATCGGACTCCTCGAATTCACGGCGCCGAGATTGCCCGAGCCGGCGCCGCGTCAGCGCCTCGGTATTGGCGACATCGTATTCGTCATGCAGGGCGGGGACGTGCACGAGGTGCATCGGCGTGCACTGGCTTTTGGCGCACGGATCCATGCTGCGCCGCATCGCTTCGAGGTGCGCGGTGCAAACGGTCAGATGATCGGCATGACCTCACTCAGTCTCTGGGATCCGGATGACTTTTTCATCGAATACAACGAACGTGATTTGCCGCGAGGTAACGAATGACCGACACGACGCGCGAGCGGGTTCTGGTTTGGGATTTGCCGGTGCGCATCATGCACTGGGGGCTTGCCTGCAGCGTGCTTGGCGCGTGGTTGACGCGGGAGCTTGAGGGTGACTGGTTTGCCTGGCATACCCGCTTTGGTTACGCGGTTTTCGTCATCGTTCTGACGAGAATTCTTTGGGGTTTTATGGGTACGCGCCATGCGCGCTTTGCCGATTTCCTGCGTGGCCCGCGCACGATCATTACCTATCTGCGCGGCGGCGCCGGGAAGACCGACGAGTCGCGCATCGCAGGACACAACCCGCTCGGCGCGCTCATGATCGTGGCCTTTCTCGCCATGCTGCTCACTCAAGCAGTGACCGGTCTCTTCGCCAATGACCAGGTATTCGAGACCGGACCGCTATTCGGCTATGTCGATATCAGCACCAGTGATCGACTCACCACCTTGCACAAGCAGTTATTCGACTGGATCGTGGCAGCGATCGCCGTGCATGTGGCAGCAGCCTTTTTCTATCTTTGGGTACATCGCGAAAACCTTATCGTTCCCATGATTACCGGCCAAAAAAATGCCGCTAACGTGCCGGCGGGCGCCGGGATCGACGGCTCGCGCATCGGCATCGCCCTGTTGCTGCTCGTAATCGTTGGTGGTCTGCTTTTCTGGCTGGTCAGCTCGGCACCTGAAGCCTCGCTGTACGTGTTTTGAGGGTGCTCGCTTGATCCCGCTGCGCGAGCTCGAGTTCGCCCTCTTCGAGATTCAGCGTTACGGCGTCACCGACGAACAGCGCGACACCGCGAGGGAGATATTGCAGACCGCCGATGCGCTGGCCCGCGAGCGCTTTGCGCCGCATGCCGCACTCGCCGACCGCGAAGAACCGGTGATCGTCGCCGGCAGGGTCCGCCTGCCACGTGAGACCGGCGAGGCGCTTCGTGCCTATGCCGAGGCGGGCTTCAACGCGATGTCTTTCGCCGAGCATGACGGGGGTCTCGGTTTGCCGTTTCTGCTGGGCCAGACTTGCAGCAGCCTATTCGCGGCGGCAAATGTGGCGTTCCAGTCGTACGCCACGCTGACGCAGGGCGCGGCGCATCTCATCGCGCATCACGGCGATACCGCGCAACGTGAACGATGGCTGCCGGGCATGCTGGCAGGCAAGGTGTTCGGCACGATGTGTCTGTCGGAGCCGCATGCCGGCTCCTCGCTTGCCGATATTCGTACGCTCGCGACGCCGCGTGACGATGGAACCTATCGTCTCGCCGGTCGCAAGATGTGGATCTCCGGTGGTGAGCACGAGCTTGGCGAAAACATCGTGCACCTCGTGCTGGCAAGAACGCCGGATGCACCGCCTGGCGTGAAGGGCATTTCGCTTTTTTTAGTGCCACGGTACCGTGACCACGGGGTACGTAATGGCGTCTCCCTGATCGGTCTGAATCACAAGATGGGCTGGCGCGGCACGGTGAATACCGCGCTGGCCTTTGGCGATGATGCAGAGTGCATCGGTGAACTTGTGGGCGGATTGCATCAGGGGCTCGCCTGCATGTTCCTGATGATGAACGAGGCGCGCGTCGGCGTCGGGTTGTGCGCGGTGGCGCTCGGCTATGCCGCTTACCTGCAGGCGCTCGACTATGCCCGCGAGCGTCGACAGGGTAGAGCGCTCGGCGGGCGTGACCCGGCGGCACCGCAGATCCCGATCATCCGCCATGCCGACGTGCGACGGATGTTGTTGGCGCAGAAGTGCTGGGTCGAGGGAGGGCTCGATCTCGTGCTGCACTGCGCGTCATTGGTGGACCAACTGGCCGCATCGACCGACGAGGCGGCGCGCAAGCAGCGTTCGTTGTTGCTCGATTTGTTGACACCCATTGCCAAAAGTTGGCCGGCGGAATACTGCCTCGAAGCCAACAAGCTCGCGATGCAGGTGGCGGGCGGCGCCGGTTACACGCGCGACCTGCCGCTCGAGCGCCTGTACCGCGACAATCGTCTCAATCACATCCACGAGGGTACGTGGGGAATCCATGGTCTCGATTTGCTCGCGCGCAAGGTGGCGATGCAGGATGGGCGAGCCTTGGTACTTTGGTCGCAGGCGATCCAAGCCGATATCGATGCCGCCGTCGAGCTTGCCGCGCGCAGCGCCAGTGCACAGCTCGATATCCACGCGAGCGCGCTGCGCACCGCCGTGACGACCGTTCTGCGCGTGACCCGGCAATTGCACAACATCGCTACCGGCGGCGAGCCGGAGCGCGCATTCGCCAATGCCACGCCTTACCTTGATGCTTTCGGCACCATCACGGTCGCCTGGCGATGGCTCGTGCGCGCTCGCGAAGCCGAGCAAGCCTTGCTGGTCGGGACCACGGAGTCCGACTTCTATCGCGGCAAGCTGCACGCCTGCCGTTATTTCTTTGCCAACGATCTGCCGCGTGCCCTGAGCCAGCTCGAGGTGATCGAGCGGCTCGAGGACAGCGCACTGCGGATTGACGAAGCGGGTTTCTGATCGCGCCTCGATGGCTCAGCGCGACTCCAGTTCCCGCAAGAGATCTTGCGCGTCGTACACCTTGGATAAGGCCTCGCGCATGATCGCGGGGTGCACGGCGATGGATCGATTCTTTGCGGTATCGAACCAGTACGCACCAGAAATCGAGTGGATGTTGCCGTCGAACATCAGGCCGACGACGTCGCCGCGCGCATTGAGCAGGGCGCTGCCCGAATTGCCGCCGACGATGTCGTTGTTCGTGGACAGGTTGAACGGCGTGGCGCGATTCAGCTTGTCGCGAACGCGCTCCCAACTTGCCGGAATGCTGAAGGGCGCTTGCCCCGTGGCGCGGGCAAACGCGGTTTCGAGTTTCGTGAACGGCTCTATGCTGCGGCCTTTTTCCGTCCAGCCCTGCACGGTGCCGTAATTGAGGCGCAAGGTGAACGTGGCATCCGGGTAGACCGCCGTGCCATAGAGCTTGAAGCGCGCACGAGCGATTTTTTCTTCGGCTGCGCTGATCGGCGCCTCGACTTCGTTCTCGTATCGTTTGCGCAGCGCGCGCGCCTCTTCATCGATACTGCGCGCGAGCGCAATGAAAGGGTCATCGGTCGTCGCAAGCGCCTCCGCGCCGCCATTCCACAGCGCGAGGCGAGTTTCCGCATCACCCAATCGGGTACGCGTCACCAGCGACTCGGCGAGCGTGTCCGGAGAATCTTTGGCGAGCAGCGCACGTACCGTCGGGTGATCGGGGCCAAGCCACTCGCGCATGCGCTCGAAGCCGAAAGACAGCGTCAGTCTTTCCAGCTCCGGGTAGATGGGCGCCGGTGCAGCAAGGCCCTGACGAATCCGCGGCAGCGACGCATCGGTGAATTCTCTCAGCCGTTCGGTGTTCGGCTTGGCGCGCTCGGCCGTCCCGCGCAGCAGCGTGCGCGCATAGCGGAAGTATCGGCTGTTGAAGCCGGCTCCGCCCTCGAGAAAAGTGAGTTCGACATCCAGATCGCGCGCGATCGCGTTGGCCTTTTCGATATCGGCCCAGGGGTCGCCGATCGCCGCAAGTTGCGGGTCTGCCTTGACGCGCGCACGCAGCTCCGCTTCGTCCCGACGCTTCTGCGCCATCATGTTTTCATCAAGCAGCGCGTCGAGCTGCTTGCGGCGTACCTTGATGCCGTTCTCGAGGCCATTCAGCGGATCGGTGACGATGCGTCGCGCCGCATCGCTGGTTTTGGCGAATTCGATGTATCGACCGCGGAGTTCGCTGCTGCGCAGCAGTGAGGGCGGCAGTTCCGCCTCGCGCAGCTGCTGCAACTGCGCCACGGTCAGCAGCCGATCGGTTGAGCCTGGATGTCCCGAGACGAGCACGAACTCGCCGGCAGCCGGCCCGTTGAAGTTGATTTTCAGATGCTGCAGCGGCGTGACCGGCTTGCCGTTTTCATAGGCGCGCAAGAACGCCATGTCGAGACACCAGCGCGGGAACTGGAAGTTGTCCGGGTCGCCACCGAAGGCTGCGATGCCAGCCTCCGGCGCGAAGACGAGACGGATATCCGTGTAGCGCTTGTAGCGGTACAGGAAATATTGCCCGCCGTTGTACAGCGCGACGCTTTGGCACTTGTTGCCGGTATCGCGCTCGCAGTTTTGTTCAAGCTCGGTCAGCGTCTTCTTGCGAGCTTCATTGGCGGCGCGATCGTCAAGCCCCCGCGTCGCCGCTTCGACTTTGGCCGTGATGTCGTCCATGGCCACCAGCACGTCAGCGATCTGCGTTGCGCACTTGATCTCCTGCGCGGGATTCCGTGCGATGAAACCATCCTCGAGCAGACTTTTTTCTTTGGAGGAGTTTTCAGTGAGGCAGGCGGTGATGCAGTGATGGTTGGTGAGGATCAGGCCGTTCGGCGAGACGAATGAGGCGGAGCAACCTGCAAGGCGCACGGTCGATACTCGAACGCGATCCAGCCACGGTCCGTCGATGCGCACGCCGTACTGCTTTTGCACGGCAGCGGTCGGAAAGTTGTCGTAGGTCCACATGCCCTCATCGGCCCGAGCGGAGCCGGCGGCGAGGGTGAGCATGGCGGTCATGGCGAGCAGACGTTTCATTCTGGGTCACTCCGAAAAGCGCACGAAATAGACGCATTAGATCACAACCGTCCCGTTTCTCGCTGAGCACATCGTTTTATCGACGGTCACGGCATTTCATTGCAGCTCGCTTGATTCGCTGACAGACGCTGGCGGTCGCTTCGAGTCGAATAGCCCCGCCGGCGCGGTGTCGGCCTTCCAGGGAGATCAGAGACATGTCCATTCAATCGACGCCACGGCGACGACTCGCCGGACAAGGCATGACGGAATACATCATCGTCGTCGCGCTTATCGCCGTCGCGGCGATCGGCGTTTACTCGGCCTTCGGCGATGTCGTTCGCGGGCAGACTGCGGTGGCTGCTGTTGCGTTGTCGGGCAAGACCAACTCGGCCGGACGTGGGTTCGTCAACGACGCCCGCAGTCGTGCCGACGAAGAGGCGGAGGAGTCCTCGCTCGAGAATTTCGAGAAGTGACCATGGTCCGCGGACGTAGCGCGACAACCCCACGCGTCGGCCTGCACTCTGCCCACGGGCGGAGCCTTGCAGGTCGTCGTGGTCGTCGCTTCGTCCGCGGCCAGACGCTCGCCGTGTTGCTGCCGCTGCTTGCCGTACTCCTGACCGCTTTTTGGTGGGTACTCGAGGCCGGCGAGGCCAGCATCGAAAAGCAACGGCTGCGCAGTACCGCCGACGCTGCGGTGTTGGCGGGTGCCGTTTGGCAGGCCAAGGTTCAGAACTTCGACGCGCACACCAACCGGGCGATCGTCGCGAACGAGGCCTTCATCGCCCAAGCGATCAGCCTGCGTGGTTGGGCCGACTACATCGATCACCTTTTGCCGCGCGCGAATCTCGTGACAGCACCCATTCCCTATCTCGGGCCGGTGATCACCACGCTGCAGCGCAGTTGGTATGCCATCAATCGCGCGATACAACCCGCGTTGCTGGCTACCGAAACGGCGACCAGCGCACTCAACCACGAGATCGCCGCTGCACAGCGTGTCATGCACTTGTCAGTGCCGATCGTTTTGCCGCAAGTGGTGCGCGCGGTGGTCGAGGCCAACGATCCGCGCTACCGAATCACTGCCGGAGGCGAGTCGCAGCTGCTCGACTCCGCGCTCGCCTGGCGAGACTACGCGTCGTTTTACGGCGGATCTTTCCGCTGGCGGCAACTGGATGTCGTCGAACGCTCGATGGACGGGTTCAGCCACGAGCGCAACTGGAGCCTCGCCTTACTGCCCGGTGGTCCGTTGGGCCGCCTCGAAAAACGCGCTGGCACACAACTCATCGGCTTCGAGACGTGGCGCAGCATGGATACCCTCGCCATGCACCAGCGGCGCTATCTGATCTTTGGTCGTATGCGCGAGGTCGGACCCATCGCGTGGGCGGCCGTCGAGAACGGGCCGCGAGTCGCGAGTCGCGGCTTGCATGGTGGCGCCTATGCGACGAATCCACGCACTGCGCGCCTTGCCGAACAACAGATGAGACACGGCTCGGGATACTTCGGATTGCCCTCCATGTACGACCTCTCTACCGCGCAGCGTGCCAACTTCGATCCGCCGGTGGTGTCGGTACGCATCGCTTTGCCAGATGAGCAGCGTCGCGGCGCCCGCAGCATCTTCGGTTTCGACTCGGTGCGTGGTCTCGACGATCAGCCGCATTCTTTGCATGAAGCAAGTGGTCCGAATCAAATGATCGCCGAAGCCGCTGCGACCACCTCGTTCGCACGGCCGGTACCGCGCGCCGATGGCGCTCGCGAGCTGCCGAGTCTCTACAGCCCGTACTGGCGGCCGAGACTCACGCGAGTACCGCTCGAGCGTCGTCTCAAGTCGGCTTCGCTCGATGGCGATCCGCTCTGGCTGGCCGCGGTGCCGCGATGAGACTCCTGAAGGCAGGATGCATGACAGGTCAGGCGTTCACTGAGTCACTGGTGGCGGTGCTGTTCCTGAGCCCGCTGCTGCTCTCCATGATCTATCTCGTCGAGTTGATGCGTGCCGAGCAAGGCGCGGTGGTCAGCGCACGCGAACTCGTCTTGGCGGCGGTACACACGCCGACGGGTCATGCGCCACCCGCACTCATCGAGGGTTTGCACGATCTTTCAATGCCCGCTGACCGGGTCGTGGGCGAGCGTCTTGCGCCGCGCATTGCGTCGATCGAGCTTTCGAACCCGGCGACTGACGTCGAGAAAGTCGCAAACGGTTTGCTCTTGCCCGCGACACTCGTGGGTGTCGGCCGGTTCGACCTGCCGGAGTTTCTACCCCAGCGCGCCAGCACCGGCGTGTCGTTGGGTTCGACTCGCGACATCGGTGTCCCCTTCGATCTACCCGTGGTGGTGCAGGCCAACCTCGCGTTCATGGCTGGGCACGGTGCGGCCGGTTCTCCGGCAGAGGTGAGATCGCGCACCGCCGCACTCAGCGTGGGCGGTGCACTGGCCGAGGTATCGGAGCCGATCGAGTTGTTGGCCACGATCGCGAGTCTCCTTGAACCGGCGTTGCGGCGACTGTGCGTCGGCCGCATCGATCCCGAGATCGTACCGGCGGATCGGCTGCCGGACTCTGTCACCCGTTCATCCGATCTGAGGTATCAACCATGCTGAAGAAAAATTTACTGCTGGTCTTTCTTGCCTCGGCGTCACTGCAGGCGCTCGCCGTGGGCGCCGCAACCCACGGGCTGCCGACCCATCTTGCTGCGCAGCCGCCGCTCTCCGTTCGAGTCAATGGCTTGACCATGCAAGTTCGCACGGCACTCGTCGACACTCCCGCCGAATCACTCGCCGATGCAATCCTCGGGGCATGGCGCGATGCCGGTAACGCAGGCTTGCGTTTCGAAAGCGGGGAGGGCCGAACCGTTCTTGGTCGACAGCGTGGGCCGGTCCACGAGACCGTCACCTTGTTGCCTACCGATGATCCCCGTGCAACGACGGTGGTGCATGCCGCCAACGATTCTCGCCAGACGCCCTCGACGAGCGCGACGCCTCCCTTCGCTCTGCCGCGCGGCATGAGGATTAGCCGGACGATAGAACAACTGGACGGGACGAAGCCGGTCCTGACCTTCTACCTGGAGAGCGAACTGCAGCTTCAGGAGACGGTGGAGCGATTGCGCGTCGCCATTCTCGAGGCCCGCTGGATCCTCACCTCCCGCGTCAACGGCATCGAAAAGAGCGCGATGCTGACTGCGGCGCGTGCCAAGCAGGAAATGCTCGTTGTGGTGTCGAACCGACAGGGCAGAACCCGAGTGACGCTCGAGATTACGGGCCATGCGCCATGAGCGCGGTCAATCGGCGGTCGAGTTCATCGTGGTCACCCTCTGCGTGGCGCTCGCTCTTCTCGTGCCATGGATGGACGGCAAATCGCCCGCAGATATGTTGCTTGCGGCATTGGCCGAGTTTGCTGCCTCGCAGACCGCATGGCTCAAAATTCTTTGACTCACTCGACGGACGTTCGGGGTTTTCTGCGCGTGGTCTGTCATGAAGCTTCCGGGCGCGTCCCTGTGGCTGGCGCTGGCAGCCATTCTCTCCGGAGTCGCTGCGTTTTATCTCGCGCAGCGCTACCTGTCCGAAAGTTCCGCTGAGGTCGAGCGCGCGTGGCAGGAGCGTTACGCCTCGCGGCCGGTGCTGGTGGCCGCTCGAGACCTCGTGGCGGGACGTGCGCTCGGCGCGGCAGACCTCGCGCGACGCGATATGCCGGCGGCCTTCGTACCGGGGGGTGCGCTCGATCCAGCGCGTTTGTCGGCTGCGGTCGGCAAGCCCTTGCTGCTGCCACTGCGTGCGGGCGATCCAATCGTCGAATCGCAGATCGCCACCATCAACGAGGCTGCGCTCGCCACTCGCCTGCGTGAGGGCACGCGTGCGGTCACGGTGCCCGTGGACGAGGTGAGCTCGCAAGCGGGGCTTGTTCGTCCTGGTGATCGCGTCGATCTGATGCTGGCTGAGCAACTCGACGAGGGAGCGGATCGTTGCGTGCGCGTCAAGCCGCTGCTCGAGTCGCTGACGGTGCTTGCCACAGGGCAGGTGCAGGCCGATCCCGCGGAGGGCGCTGAGGCAATGCTGCGGCGCGGCTTCGACGCCTCCGCCTATTCAACGATCACGCTTGATGTAACGCCCGAACAGGCCCAGCAACTCGCGTTGGCCCTACGCGTCGGCGAACTGATCCCGTTACTGCGGGGCGAGCAGGACAGTACGGCGCTGCAGTTGGGTGAGCGCATAGAGGGGGCGCCCGGGTGCGCGCCGTCAGCGGAACGGTCGAAGACCGCGGCGGCAGCACCGGCGCCGCTGGGGCGCAACATCGAGCTGATCGTCGGCGGCGACGCGGCGGCGCAGCGCCTTCGTCAGTGGGTCCCGCAGAGTAGGAGCAAACCATGAAGACATCATTCATCGGCAGGCCCGTAGTTCGTCGCCTCGCAGTCCTCGGCGGGCTACTGCTCGGCTGTTTCGCCTTGCTCGGATTTCCGGCGGCACAACTCGCAGCCAGTGAGCCTCTGCCCGTTCGGCTCGATCTTTTCATTGGTGACAGTCGTGTCCTCAAGGCGAGCACCACCCGAATCGCCGTCGGTAACGGCAAGGTGGTCTCGGCTTCGCCCGTCAGCACCGATCAAATCGTATTGATCGGACAGTCGATCGGCGAGAGCGTGGTACAGCTTTGGTTGCACGATGGCACCCAACATCGGATCACAGTCAGCGTGGGTCCTGGAGATCTCGGTGCATTGCGTGAAACGATCGAACAAATGCTGGCGGGTGTCGACGGCATCACCGCACGCGTCGTTGGACGCCGCATTCTTCTCGAGGGCGATGCGGCCAATGCGCGCGCCAGAGAACGGGCTGCCGCGATCGCGGCACTGTACCCGCAGTCAGTCACGGACTTCGTCGGCAAGATCGGTTGGGAGACGATGGTGCACGTCGATGTCCGCATCGTCGAATTCCGTCGTGGTCAACTTCGCGAGCTCGGTATTCGCTGGCGAGACGAGACGAGCGGTCCCACCGCAGGCGTGATTGCAGACTTCATCACCAACGATCGGTTTCGCGTACGCCTCGAAGGTGATCCGGTACCCGACTTTGCCTTTGATCCGGTGCCGGGCCATACGTCGGCGCGTGCGTATCTCGGTATTTCCAGCATCCTCGAATCACGTCTTCGCGCCCTTGAGAGTGCGGGTGAGGCAAATCTCGTTGCTGAACCGCGTCTAAGTTGCCGCAGCGGCGGCACTGCCCGTTTCGTGGCTGGCGGCGAGATTCCGATCCCTGTGGTCAATAGTGTCGGGGCTACCGACGTCGAATTTCGCGAGTACGGCGTGATCCTTGAGATCCGTCCGCAGGTCGATGCGGCGGGTGGCGTGTCGATGCGTGTCGAAACCGAGCTTAGTCAGATCGATAACGCGCAACGCGTCGCGGGAATTCCAGGGCTGCTGAAGCGCCGCTCGGCAACCGACATCAATCTGCAGGCGGGTGAAACCATGGTGATCGCCGGACTTATCCAAAGTCAGCGCAGCACCGATGACTCGGGCTTGCCTGGATTGTCGCGAGTCCCCGTAGCAGGGCGGCTATTCGGTGTGCGCGGCAAACGTTCGGAGGAGTCCGAGGTCGTGATTTTTCTCACGCCCCGTATCGAGCGCGGTGGCGAGTTCGCTGCCGAAACCGAGGACACGATGCGTCGTACTCTCGAGCGTCTCGAGGCGGTGCGCGGTACCGCGCGCCCTGGCTCAAGCGAGTCGCGCAACATTCCGCGGGACTCATCGCGCGCGACGCCCTCACGCAGCAACGCCTCGCGCAAGGGGTGGTAGATGTACCTGCGCGTCGCACGCAAGTCCCGCGGAGTGGAGATGCTCAACGTCAAGCCGGGGCGTTACTGGATCGGCAGCGGCAGCGATTGTCTCGTGCAACTCGATGGTCCCGGGGTCGGTTCCCGCCATGCACGTTTGGATCTTGCTGAAAACGGCAAGCATGGACTCGTCGATCTCGGTAGTCCCGCGGGTACGCGGGTAAACGGGGAGCGGGTGGTTACGGCAGGGTCGCTTGGCGAACGCGATCTGATCAGCATCGATGAGGTCGAGATTCGGATCTTGCAGGGTGCGGTGTCGCCTGCGCAGGCGGCACTCGCGACGATTGGCTCGGCTGCGGCAGCTACGGCCGGCGAGGTCATCGCGCCATCCACGACCGCATCGCCGGCTGCGCTGCTCGCCGCGCGTCGCTTGCATGATCGACTCATCTCCGAACTCGACCTGCGTCGGCAAGATGTCGCGAGCATGTCCGACATGGCGCTGCGCGAGGTGGCTACCCTGATTCTTGAGCCGCT